>JBAXMT010000042.1:0-14288 GCA_037134135.1 Methylococcaceae bacterium
GTAAACCGCTGATGGCTTAATTTAATGCTGATAACTTTCGGTTCGATGTACTAGTCACAGTATTTTTGTGAATTTCAGCGTCACGCCGTTGGGTTCAGAAAATCAGGTCAATGAAATTTTGGTTGAGTTATTACCGATTGATAATCGGCTTCGTATTTCGCAAGAAGAACAGTTGCACGCGCAACAAAATACTGCACGTTTGATGGTTCAAGGGTTGGCGCATGAAATTAAAAATCCATTAGGTGGCTTGCGTGGCGCGGCACAATTGTTGGATTTGGAATTGCCAAACGATGAATTGAAAGAATATACACAAGTCATTATTGAAGAAGCGGACAGATTGCAAAATTTAGTCAATCGAATGCTCGGCTCAAATGAATTGCCGAATAAAAAAATGCTCAACATTCACGAAGTATTGGAACGTGTACGGTGGTTGGCTCAAACGGAAGTGGGTGAAAATATCAAAATTCATTGCGATTATGATCCGAGTATTCCAGATTTGTTAGGGGATAAAGACCAACTCATTCAAGCCGTGTTGAACATTGTGCGAAATGCCATTCAAGCTATTTCTGATTCAGGAAATGTGACGTTGAGAACCCGTATTTCTCGTCATGTAACAATTGAACGCCAACGTTATAAACTAGCGTTGCGTTGTGAAGTAATTGATGACGGTACGGGGATTTCGTCTGATATGTTGAACAAAATTTTTTATCCCATGGTCACGGGACGTGTTGAAGGAACAGGTTTGGGATTGTCAATTTCGCAAGCCTTGATTTCGCAACATCAAGGCGTGATTGAATGCAGTAGTGAAAAAGGGCGAACTGTTTTTGCGATTATTCTTCCCTTGCTTCCTATGTAAAAGTTTTACCAGCCCATTTTTCATTTTTAACCAAGAGAATAAGTTATGCGTCGTTTAATTTTAATGAGTTTATTGTTGTTACCTTTTGCTGTTTACGCACTTGAAGACGACGCACCACCCCGTTTAGAAAACATTCCTGATGTTCCTGAATCGCCGAAACAAGTAAAAAGCGGCGAAAACTTAGAACCCGATATTACGATTGTTCGCAAAGACAAAAAAACGATTCAAGAATATCGTCGAGGCGGACGGTTATATATGGTGAAAGTCATACCTGATGTGGGTTTGCCGTATTATTTACGCGATACTAATGGTGATGGAAAAATGGATGTTCGCAGTAATTCATTAGACCGTGGCGCAGAAGTGAATATGTGGAATCTATTGGAATGGTAATGGAGTTTTGTGCGTGATTAAAAAAGCCCTGCTGTCTATTTTTGCAGTCATTATTATTATTGAAGAATGGCTGTGGGACGCACTGACGTTTGCGGGACAGTGGATTTCGCGAATTCTACATTTAGAAAAATTTGATAATTGGCTCTTAAATGCCACGCCGAATAAAGCCTTACTGGCTTTTTTAATTCCGTTGATTCTGGCCGCACCGTTTAACATTCTTGCCGTGGTTTTGTTGGCACATGGTGCGATTATTGAAGGGATTTTGGTTGAAATTGGCGTGAAATTATTTACGACTTTGTTGGTAGCGCGAATTTTTCGATTGGTCAAAACAACATTATTGACGTTCAATTGGTTTTCAAAAATTTACAATACGATTACTGGTGTATTGCGTTGGGCGCATAATGTGATTCACCAGACTGCAATTTATCAGCTCAGTTTGAAATTCAAAGCCACGATTAAAATTAAAATTGCCAGCCTTTTAAAAACCTTCACCTAAAACAAAAAAATGAAACTGAAATTACCCACGCTCAACACGCAAATTCTACTCGGCGCATTTTTAGGCGTGGCATTCGGTTTCGGATTACTTTCGCTCGGCAAAGATTCTGCGACGACGCAAGCCAGTTTGTATGCGGCTAATTTAGTTGGCACATTGTTTATCGATTTACTGAAAATGGTGTTAATTCCATTGGTGTTTACGTCTATTGCCGTTGGTGTGGCGAATCTGCAAGCCCACAAACAAATTCATCGTGTTTGGATCTACACGCTTGGTTTTTTCGTTTTTTCGATGTCGGTAGCAATCGTGGTTGGCTTGGTGGCGAATCATATTTTTCACCCAGGACAAGGTTTGCAGTTGGAAATGTTCCAAAATGCGATGAGTAAGTTCGAGGCGAAACAGCAAAGTCCTGCCGATTTTTTCACAAAGTTTTTGCACGGTTTGTTCATGAATCCCGTGGCGGCATTGGCGCAAGGTGAAGTGTTGGCGGTGTTGATTTTTGCGTTGTTTCTAGGCATTGCGTTGGTGGTTGGTGGCGAACGTTATAAAAACATTCTCGTTTTGCTACAAGAATTGCTCGAAATCGTGATGCAAATGGTGCGCTGGATTATGACGATTGCGCCGTTTGGGATTATGGCGTTGCTGATTAAATTGGTCGTCACGCAGGATTTGGCGTTACTCAGTACCTTGGGGAAATTTGCCGCCGTGGTCACGGGAAGTTTGTTGTTGCATGGCGTTGTCATCTTGCCGCTGATTTTGTATTTGGTGACGGGCATGACTCCGCTACGATTTTGGCGTGGTGCGAGAGAAGCCTTGATGACAGCGTTTGCGACCAGTTCAAGTTCCGCGACCTTGCCGATTACGCTACGTTGCGCCGAACATAATTTGCAGGTTCGCAAAGAAATCGCGCAATTTGTAATTCCGTTGGGTGCGACGATTAACATGGACGGCACGGCACTTTATGAAGCGGCGGCAGCATTATTTGTAGCGAATTTAGTTGGTATTGATTTGAATTTGACGCAGCAATTGATTGTGTTTTTTACAGCGATGTTTGCGGCAATTGGCGCACCAGGCATTCCGAGCGCGGGTATGGTGACGATGGTGATGGTGTTGCAATCGGTGGGCTTACCCGCCGAAGCGATTGCGATTTTGTTGCCGATTGACCGATTACTCGACACGTTGCGAACAGCCGCGAATGTTGAAGGCGATATGATTGGCAGCTTAATTGTTCAAAAATTAGTAAAAGGGTCACAACATGATTGAATTAAATGATTACACGCTCGAAACGATCAGAATAATTGTAATGATTTTGGTCATATTTGCTGTTTTAGGATTAGCGAGAATGCGTTAATTAGTTATGACTTCATTCTCTGTTTTACGGCACAGAAATTTTACGCTTTTTGTTATTGCGCGTTTTTTAGCGACGATTGCAGTGCAAATTCAAAGCGTCGCGATTGGTTGGCAAATTTATCAACAAACCGGTAAACCGTTGGATTTAGGATTGATTGGGCTGGCGCAATTTTTACCGTTTGCGTTGCTGATTTTGATTGCGGGGCATTTCGCGGATCAATGGAATCGTCGTTGGATTGTGTTGATTTGTTTTTTCATCGAATTACTTTGTGGCTTGTTGTTATTACTTTTTGCGCGAGAAGGACTCACTTCGGTCATTCCTGTGTTTGCGGTGATGGCGTTATACGGTGCGGCGCGAGCGTTTATGATGCCAGCGGCGCAAGCGATTTTGGTTAATTTAGTACCCACTGAAAGTTTGGCAAGTGCAGTGGCATTGAATTCGTCGCTGTATCACATTGCTGTTATTGCCGCGCCACCGTTAGGCGGTGCGTTATATTTGTTCGGTACGGAAACAGTTTATAGCGTGGTGACGTTATTGTTATCGGTGTCAGTGTTGTTGATGTTGCCGATTCGGGTAAATTTTGCACCTAACAAACGTGAACCGATGTCATTGCACCGCGTTTTGGAAGGATTGCGATTTGTACGTTCGCGTCCAATTATTTTAGGCGCGTTGTCGTTAGATTTATTGGCAGTTTTATTCGGTGGCGCGACGGCATTATTACCCGCTTATGCAAGTGACGTGTTGCACGTTGATTCTGTCGGTTTAGGATTATTACGCGGCGCACCAGCATTGGGCGCAACGGTTACAGGTATTGTGTTAAGTTTTTTCCCGATTACACGGCGAGTTGGCGCGTGGATGTTTACAGGCGTTTTGATATTTGGTGGCGCGACGGTGTTATTCGGTGTATCAGAACAGTTTTATATTTCGTTAGCCGCATTATTTCTCATCGGCATGGGCGATATGGTGAGCGTTTACATTCGGCATATTCTGGTACAACTTGAAACACCCGATGAAATTCGCGGGCGTGTAAGTGCAGTCAATTCTGTATTTATTGGCGCGTCGAATGAGTTGGGTGAGTTTGAATCTGGCATGACCGCTGCATTTTTAGGTGTCGTGCCAGCGGTGATTGTCGGCGGATGTTTAACGATAGGCGTAACGCTGATGTGTATGTTCGCGTTCCCAGTGTTACGCAAAATGGATCGATTTCCGAAAGTGGTTGTTTCGTGACAGACAATAGTCCCTTGCCATCGTGTTTTACTATCCTATTTTAATACAACAAATCAGATGGTTTAGTAGGTAACGCCCCATAACCTTTATTCGTCAATGAACTACCCGTTCCAGTCGCGCAATAATCTTGGCGTAGGATATTTGGATCGAACTGCTCAGTGCTTAACCCTGCAAGCACGCCACTTAAATTGATTTGTGGCGAAGTCACAATAACTTGTCCGCTCAAACCATGTTCTGAGGCGGCTTGAATAACATTGCGAACATTAGAATTTGTTTTCCAAATTGTTTGTTTAGGAGCTGTGCCAATATCGATTTTTTTACCACCTTGTTGAACCTGTTCTCGACTGCCCACAAGCGAATCAATTTGTAATAAAACGTCACCGCCGTTGCCACTGTAAGCATTCGCTTGAACCGCCCCATCATCCAACACAAGATTTTGTGTTGCAACGGTGATATTTCCACCATTTCCCGTTGAAGATTCAACAGAAGTGGTAATCACAGACGAAAACATATCAATCACCGCGCCGCTGTTCATAAAAATTGCGCCGCCATTTCCTGATTTAGCTTGCATCGTAATACCTGAATTATTCATCCATAAACCGCGTAAAATCTGAGCGCGGATATTGCTTGCATCAACATTACCTGTTGATTGAGCGTTAATTAAACCGTTGTTTAAATAGACATCGCCTGCTTTAATCGAAATCGTTCCCGCTGTAATAGTTTCTGGATGTTCAACTGTCGCACGATTTTGAACACTAATTTGACCACCATTTTTGATAACTAATTTATTGGTGGCTGCTACGTCAACATTTCCAATCTGCCCCGTACTTTCTGGACTTGCTGCGGCAGCAATACCCGCTAAGTACAGACTGTTTTTCGCATCAATCGTAATGTTGTCAGCATTGACCACAAGATTTCCCGCTTTGCCTTGACCGCGCGTATTTGTGGTAATGCGTCCCGCATTTTCAATGTTAATGTCAGAAGCATTGAGAGTGACTGTTCCTGCGTCGCCATTGTTGTAAGTATTCGATGCAATCCCTGTATAAACACTGCTATTGTTACCGTTGATACTTACATTTTTTGCTTGAACATTTACATCACCGCCGTTTCCATTACCGTAAGTATTTGACGCAATACGACCTTTTTCAGTCAACGCGAGTGTGTTTGATTTAACTGAAACATTACCCGCGTTTCCCGTTCCTACTGCATTCGATAAAATCCCTGTAAATAAATTGTCTTCGCTACCTTTGCCGTTAATTTCTACAGTATCGGCGTTAACTTGAACACTGCCGCCCTGCCCGCTTCCCATCGTACTGGAACTGATTGTGCCAGTATTTTTAACCGTTAATTGTTTGGCATTCAGCGCGACTTTCCCTGCGTTTCCAGAGCTTCCATTGGTATCAGAACTAATGCCTGTTACTTTGTTTTTGTTATTTTGCCCGTCAATTGCCACCGTTTTTGCATCAATTTGAACGCTCCCCGCATCGCCTGAACTAAATGTCGCTGAATTGATAATGCCGCCGTTAGAAATGCTTACGTTGTCTGACTTGATGACGATATTTCCCGCATGACCGCTACTGTCAGGATTGGCATTTGAACCAATTCCTGTTGCAAACGCACTGCCTTTGCCGTCAATGGTGATATTTTTTGCGGTAACAGTTACAGAATTCGCATCACCTTCGCCAAAGGTGCTTGAATTCATTTGTGCGCCGTTTTCGATATTTAAAGAATTGACCTGCACGTTGACTTGCCCAGCTTGCGCGGTACTATTTGGATTGGCATTTGCGGCAATTCCCGTAAAATCGGTGTCGCTTTGATTTTTACCGTCAAGATTTAAAGATGCAGCATTGATATTCACCACACCACCGTTCCCTGATGCAAGACTGTGTGCAGAAATCACGCTACCATTTTGGACGTTGATATTGCCAGATGCGTTGATATTCACATTACCACCTGCGCCCGCATCGTAAGACGTTGAGCGAATTTGCGAATGGTCAAGTAAATTCAAATTTGAGGTCGCTATATCCAAGCCCTCACCTGCTGCCATATTGACAGTGCCTGTATTTGAAGCTGTTAAAATGCTGTTTTCAATCGTTAATTCTTGTGCTGAAACGGCAATTTTTCCCTGCCCGTTCCCATCCGCATTCACCAAACTATCCGTGATTTTCGCTTCATTATTTGCCGCGATAATAATTTTGCCATCTGGAGCATTAAGCTGTGCATTGTTGCTAATTTGAATGTTGCCCGACGCTAATCCGAAAGTTTGTTTTTCATTGACCGAGAGCGATGCGCCGTCAACGTTCAACAAATTATTGTTTTGCACGTTTGCGTCGAGCATTCCAAATTGCTCAGGTGTACTGACGCTTAACATATTATTTTTCAAATCTACCGCGCTGTAATTCACACCATCTTTAAATTTCAAATTATTAGCAGTCGAAGCATAAAAAGACGCAGGCACATCTAATTTTGCATCTTTGCCAAAAACCACGCCTGCGGGATTGATAAAGTAAAAATCTGCGTTTCCAACCTGCGAGCGTAATGTGCCGTCAATGGTCGAATTTTTCCCACCAGTCACACGGCTAATCACGTTGGTGATATTGCTTGCGCCTGTGAAAGTCGCGCTTTCACCGCTGTTGACATTGAACGTTTGAAAGCTATGAAAAAGATTTGTACCGCTTGTTGTACCCAAAGATGCGGGGACTTCAAAATTACCGCTTAACGATTTAATCGCGCCAACACTGCCGTCTGTTATCGCTTCGGCGTGAATAACCGTTGGACAAAGTAAAACCGCTAATGGGAAAAAAAAGCGTGACTTTTTCATAACCAATTTCCTACTAAAATAAATGGCGACCAATAAAAGGGATTTCGCATTTCAGGTTTGTTAATTAAGCTCAATTGCGCTTGTTGCAAGGCTTTCACTTTGCTCATCGTGTTGATATTTTTATAAAATTGCGTCATTAAAGTGAACGCCGCTTCATCTGAAATAGGCCAAAGCGTTCCCATCGCACTTCGCGCATTCGCTTTCAACGCAACCCCTGTGAACCCTAACGGTGCGCGGTCATCACCTTCAGCAGTCTGACAGGCACTAAGGGTTAAAAGTTCTAACGGATTTTTTTTGAATTTTTCAGCGCGTAACAAAATTTCCAAATCATCAATATGTAGCAAGTCATCATAAGCCATCAAAAAGCTACTTTCTGCTTTAGAACCAAAAATACCGTGCGATGCAATATGTACAATCGAAAAAGGAGCGCGTTTGACTTCTTCTTTAAAATGTTCCAGCGTAAAACCTTCATCAAGCAACAACGTATTTCCTATTGATTGCTGATTTAACGTCATGACTTCTTGTTTTACACCAGGCAATTTTAGTTGGTCTTTCATGCCTTCAATAAACGCAGGTGTTCGCATGGCTTGTTCAAGATTTCCGTTATTAAGTTTTACCAATTCTCGCAAAGTACGCGATTTGTCTGAAATGTTGCGCGTGTTGTCAGATGCAGTCAATTCACGTTTTTCAGCAGGTGCTGAACCCGAAGCCGCCGATTCTTCGCCACCTACATCAAGAAAACCACCAATCACTTTTGCAGGTAATTTTTCAACCACTGCACCAGGATTACTCATACCGAGCAACAGCGTTTTTAAATCTTTGTGTTGCAACGGTCGTGGATCAAAAAGCGTTAAACCAGGCGAAGTTGCTACAGCGTATTTTTCAATTAAAAACTGTTTGCCATCATAAAGTGCTGACATAGGTATCAAACGTAACGCACCATCTGGAACGAAAACTAATGTTTCAATACCTTGCGATTTCAATAAATCTTCTGTTGGCGCAACCAACCAGCTATAAAGTTTTGTTGCCATCGTTGCAGGTAATCGATTGCGTAAATTACGCGCCATTTTTTGCACTTGAGTTTTCAATGTCGCGCCATCGACAGGCACAGTAAATTGCGTCAATCCTTTTTGCGTACTGACTATAATTTCAAGGCGTTGCGGCAAAATAATCGGATAAACAATCGCCGTTTTACTATCCAACTGTTCAATTTGTTGGCGTGCGCTTTCAACGGTACAGCGATTCCCTAAAAAATCTTCCAACTCAGTTTGTTTAATTAACTCAACGGTATCACGCGCTTTTTTCAATAATTGCTGATTGTCATTGGGTGTTTTTTTGGCTTGTTCGAGTAATAAATCCGCAAGCCCTAAATAAACAGGTTCCAGTGTTTCACGGAATGAAGAACGTCCGTTTTGATAATCAACAGGAATATCTTGGCGAATCGCTTCAATATGTTCCACTGCGCGTTGATATGCGGATATTGCAGCTTGAGTTTGTCCTGCTTGGCGAAGCAAACGCCCTTGTCGCCATTCCAAATTGAATAAAATGTCACGCCCTTCGTTTGCTTGCATTAACGCAATAGCTTCTCTTGTTAAGCGCAAAGCATCGTCAATTCTTTTGCTATCTTCATAAAGCGAAGCAAGTGCATCGAGAGCTTCTGTTTGAATGCGTGGTAAATTTTCATTTGTGCTTAATAAACGTGCTTTTTCAAAAGAATCATAAGCGAGTGATAAACCATCTTTGCCTAATCCTTTGGCTTGTTCACCTAAACTCAAACTTAATCCAGCACGTTCACCAACATCCGAAATACCGTCGAGTTGATTGCTTAATTTTTGCAATGTTTCAAGGTGCTTTGCAGCATCTAAATTACGCGCCAAATTTAACGCCACTTTCATTGTTAAAACCGCATCGCCTTTGGCTAATTGCGCGGCTTGCGTGTAATAAGTTTGCGCTTGTTTATTTTCATGTTGATTGTTGTGCAAATTACCAAGCAAATTTGCGTAATCGGCTTTTTGCAATCCACCGCTGTTTTTATAAGCCTTCTCTAAAAGCGGTTTGGCTAATTCGTACTGATGAAATTGATAATAAGTGCGACCTAATGCGCCCGAAATTTGCGTTTGTTCATCAGCAGATTGAGCAACAAGTTTTGCTTTTTCTAATTTTACAACGGCTTGATTTAGCAAACCTTGTCGTTGGCATTCAAGCCCTTGTTTTAACGTATCGGAAAAATCAGCCGCCTTTAACGGAAATGCGATGCCTAATGCTGCAAATAATAAAAATTTTTTAATCATGTTTTTATCCATCAAAAAGCATCGAGTTTGACTTGGAAGTGAATGCCATCATCTTGCAAATCATTGTTATATTTTGTTTTTTCAACACTGTTAATTTTGTGCGCCCAGTAAAATTCGCTGTTAAGTCGGTAAAATTTCCAATTCAAACCAATGCCTGTTGAATGCAAATAATCTGCGGATTCGCCAAGATTCCACGCACCGCCATAATCCATAAATGGAACCAGCGAAAGTGAATGTTCTGAATTTGCGTCGCCAAATAAGGGATAGTGAAATTCGACGCTAGTGTTAAAACCTTCGTCACGGACTAATTGATTTTCTCGATAACCGCGTACCGTATTTACGCCACCAACTGCCATGCGTTCAAGCGGCAAAAGCGCGTGATTACTAAATTGCGTATTTCCTTTCAAAACAACTTGTGCGCCATTTTCTAACACTTTGTGACCGTATTGCGCTTGTCCCAACCAAGTAAAAAAATCACTGCTTGGATCAACAGAATTACGTCGTGGCGTTGAACCTAAAGCATTCAAACCAAAACTAAATGTCGAACGTAACGCCAACACTTGATTTTCCATGCGTTCAATATGTTCTTGAGAAAAACGCACAACGGTGACTTGCGTGTGTCCTGTCGGTTCGCTCGCAATAAAAGAAAATGGTCTACCCGCTAACGTGGTTTCATTTTCTCGCACAGCAAAACTGGTACTTAACGTTAATTTTCGACGAAGTGAATCAATAATTGGATGACTGACCCCCCCTTCAAGATTATGAACCTGACTTTTTACATCGAGCTTTTCCGTTGGCTGTTCAATGACCGACGAATCGCCTTCGGTAAAACGAAAAAAGGCTTGTGTGCCGTAAGACGAAATCGGAATGCTCCAGCCACCGCTGTATGCCAACGAACCTTCGCTACCTTGAAAAGTAAAATCTAATAAATCTCCCCACCCCGTTAAATTTCTCACCCAACTACTCACGCCACCTGCTTCTGCGCCAATTGACGGTGGGCGATAGTTATTGGTAAAAAAAGTGAGTTGATAAGGTCGCGCTCGTGTGACGTTCAAATCAAGCGTACTGTGATTTGGATTTGAGCTAGGCAACAAATTTCCGTTTAATGTTGAAACCAATGGATCGACAAGCAGCAATTGAAATTGCTCCTGCAAATCATCGACATTTAACACGTCACCTGCTCGCAAACGATTTTTAATATAATCTTCGTTCAAACCTTCTTGCCCATGAATTTGCACGTCATCGAGTTTGCCTTCGACAATTTCAAAATTCAGCACGCCATTTTTGAGCGCACCTTTAGTAATCCGTGCGCCTGAATTGATGTAACCATGATTGATGTAATGGCGCGTTATGTTTTGGCGCAATTCTTCTAATTCATCGGTGCGAACATCACGATTTTCGTATTGTGTGGTGAGGACGTGTAATTCACTTTCATCAAAAACCGTATTTCCTGAAAAAGTGTAACGCTCAATAAAAAGTTTGCCGCTACTTGGTGCAAGAGCTGTCGTCGATTCAGGCAACGTCGGTAAATTAAAACCTGCTTTCGGCGTTAAAAATTCGGGACGCGAAGGCGATTTAGCACTTGGGCGATCATTGGATTCACTGCCACCTGCTGCCCATGCGTTTTGCGTCAATATCAGTGCGCCAGCTATCAATAGTTTTTTTCTATGTGCCATAAAATTAAATTAGGGTTACTAAATTATCACTAATAACTAAATTAGCCGTTTGTATGCCAAGAAGAACAATGCCGTGATTATTGTCAGAACTACTATGCAGCCACGTTGCAACTTGACCATTTATTTTTGTATCTAGTGTTTCTATTGTATTGCTATCCAAATTACCAAACATTAGTTTGTCAGCATCTTCGCCAAAATGAGAAACTTTCAGCACTTCATCAGCCGTTGCTACGTCATAACTAATCGTGATTGGCGTGTTGCCACTTAAATCAAGATTACTTGGAATACCGTTAAAACTCATCTGCATTGTTGTCGCCAAAACTGCCGAACTGACTGCATCGGGTGAGCCTGCGATAATTGTGAGTTCATGTGCCGTATTTATTTTATTTAACACACTTAAATCATTTTTATACTGTTGTTCTGAAAGTGTAATCGTCGGAATAGAATTGTCAGTCAGCTCAATCGTCAATAATTTTTTTATACTCGCTTGTAACAAATCGATATTGGCTTGCACGGATTCAGCAGAATCTTTTACGGTAATTAAAGATATGGCGGAGTTTTTATAATCACTTACAAAATCTGACATTAATGATAACCAAGAAACTTTGCTCAATACGTCAGCTGCTTTTGGTAAATCTTTATAGGAAGAAATATCTAACGCCTTATTGTCTGTGACAATAATCGTATTTAATTTTCCAATGCCGTAAATGTTAATCAAGCTACCAAAATTTGCTGATATTGCGGCTGCGGTGTCTGTAATCGTGACAGATGAAATCGAAGTATTAAGAGCTTCGGTAATTGCATCATTTGTTTGAACGTCATAAACCACCAAGCTGTAGGGTGATTTAATAAATTTTAACAACCCACTTTGCTCGGTATTAGATAACAACTGTTCATTATCGTATTGCCCTAAAGACAATGATAATTTTGGTTTCACTTTATCGGTAAAATAAATCGCACCAATCGGCGGATCGATATTTAGCGCGTGCAGTTGATCCCAATATATTTGTACATTTTGTGCGCTATCTTTGATTGTGACTGAATTCGATTTTATTTTTGCGCCTACCGTAGGCAACAAACTCGCCATTTCTTTTGCTGTTAGTTCAGATTTAATTTCTAGCTCTATTTGAAAAGAACCTGTCGCGCCAAAAGTTGTACCATCAATTCGACTTAAGGCATTTTGATTATTAAGCAATTGTGATTTAGTTAGAATTAAACTTGTTTTTTTCACACTGCTAATTAGTTTAATTGCTGATAACGTTATTGACTGTGCTTCGAGTGAATCTAAATTAGCTGCTACGTTCGGCGGTGTTCCAGTATAACTTCCAGATGCAAAAGTAAAACCTAACGAGGCATCAGCAGAAACATTCCCAGCTCCATCCGTTTGTTTAACAAGCAAAGATTTTGTGCCATTTCCTGTTATTTTAAAACTGGTTCCACTGCCAACATTAGAAACACCATCAACGCTATATTGCCAAATTCCATTACTAATTAAGCCTGACAAATTGACTTGTCCGATACTTGTTACACTATCGATTGACGGCGTTGCAGGTAATGAAGTAACTAATGAAAAGCCTAATGTACTAATCGTTGAACTGTTACCAGAAGAATCGATTTGTTTGACTAAAACTGTTTTAGTACCGTCGCCTGAAACAGAAAAATTCGAGCCGTTACCTGTTATCCAGTTCGTACCGTTGTCGATACTGTATTGCCAACTTGAACCACTATTTAAACCAAAGACATTCACTTGCCCATTATTCGTAATGCTATCTGATGGATTTCCTGTGTCAGATGCTAATGACAATGTAGGTGCCGATGGTTTTGTTGCAGTTAAAGTGAAATTTAAACGCCCATGAATTGATTCATTGCCAGCAATATCAATTTGTTTAACAAAAACAGATTTGCTGCCATCACCTGTAATTGTGAAAGTCGAGCCATTTCCTTGTGTCCAAGTATTATCGTCAGTGCTGTAATACCACAATGCGCTAGCTTCTAAATTAGCAAATTTAACACCACCGTTACCAGTAATGCTGTCTGTTGGATTTCCAGTATCTTCAACCAAACTTAAAAGTGGTGTTGCAGGTGCTGTCGTATCAAGTTTGAAACTTAACGATTCACTAAGTGTTGAATTTCCTGCTGTGTCCGTTTGTTTAACTAAAACAGATTTAGTTCCATCGCCTGTAAGTGTGAAATTGGAACCGCTGCCTAAAACCCAACTTTTGCCACTATCTGTGCTGTATTGCCAAGTTGTACCACTTTCTAAATTCGCTACATTAACATTCCCTGACTTAGCCAATTTTTCATCTGAACTAGTTGTTATATAAGAACTCAACGTTAAAACAGGTTTCGCAGCAGGTGCAGACGTATCCAAATCAAACGTAAGTGACGTAGAGGTTGCCACCTTTCCACTTGCGTTTGTTTGTTTAACTGAAACGGATTTAGAACCATCACCTGAAACCGTAAAACTTGAGCCGCTTCCTAGAATCCAATTATTTCCATCAAGACTATATTGCCAAGTCGCACCACTAACTAAATTAAAAACATTAACTTGTCCGTTACTTGTTTTGTTATCCGTAGAGCTACTTCCTGTGTCGGCGGCTAAACTTAATGTCGGTGTGGCTAGAACGCCCGTTGATAAAACGAAATTTAAACTTGCCTTACTTGAATCATTACCAGCCTGATCAGTTTGCCAAACGAAAACTGATTTATTGCCATCACCCGTAACGGTAAAACTTGAACCGCTTCCAACCGACTCAGTTCCATTAACACTGTATTTCCACGTTACACCAGATTCCAAACCTGAAACAGCAATTTTTCCATCAATAACAGTGCCACTTTTTTCTGACAATGTAGGCGCAACAGGTGTTGTTGTGTCTAGTGTGAAAGTTAGACTCGCTGTTTTTTCAACGTTTTTAGCATCGGTTTGTGTAACAACAACGGATTTAGTGCCATCACCGATAATAGAAATACTAGAACCACTACCTGTTTGCTTTGCACCGCCATTAATACTGTATTCCCAAATACGCCCACCTACTAAATTGGCTACGTTGATTTGTCCGCTACTTGTTATTTTGTCTGTAGAGCTACTTCCTGTATCACTGGCTAAACTTAATGTTAAAACAGGAGTTGGTGTTGTAGTTGTAGTTGTGGTGGTTGCACCACCTGTTGATGTTGATGTTGATG
>JBAXMT010000043.1:0-14244 GCA_037134135.1 Methylococcaceae bacterium
TTGTGCAGATTTTAAATCGCAATTTTGCTAATCAGTGCTGCTCAATGTCGGTTATCACATCACTCGGCTTTTTTTACCGCATACAATTCCATCTGCGCTTTGTAACGAAATGGAATGTCATAATACACCACGTCAAAACCGTATTGATTCAACAATGCGGTCAAACGTTGACGACTGAAATTGTGATAATGCTCAATTTCAATCCAATACGGATTGGAATTGCCCATCAAACGCCAACTGGAACAATCACTATTCGGCAATGAAATCACCAGCACACCTTTTTCATGCAGCAACGAATGAGCGCGTTGTAAGGCTTCACACGGATTTGGTAAATGTTCCAACACATCCATCATGCTGATAATGAATGGATTACCTTCTACTTTTACCGTCAAAAAATCACCACAAACCGATTGATAACCACTATCTCGCAAGGCTTGAACTGTTTGAGCGCGTGCGTCTAATCCAACAGCGTTGAAACCAAACTCTGCCGCTGTCATCACTAACCCGCCATCTCCACAACCTACATCTAGCCATGTCGGCGTTGGTGAAATTGTTGATAGCGCAGCGTACCCCCCCAACACAGTTAATACGTTCTGCACAACTGGTTTCCATGTTTGTCTTTTTTGGTCGGGATTTCCACCTGCAACTTGATTCGCATGAGCATTGGCAAAAACCAGTTTTAAACCGTCTTCTGTCCAATAATGTTGAGAAAAAATATGCTGGCAATTTGCACACAAAAGCCAAGTTAGATCACTAGGCAACGCCGCGTTATAAAGTGGATGATTTTTCGTATCTGCATTGATGATTGCATTTACATCGGTACTTTCACAAAGTGGACACGCTTGAAATGGTTGTCTTAATTCAAGCTGTTTATTTTTGTTCATTTTTTCTATTTCCATAGTTAATTTTACTGATTTAATGGCTGAGTCGAGTGTGGGTTGATTTGCTTGTCATTTTAGCGATTCGATTTCTGGTTCAGTAAGCCCAGTTGATAACGTAATGATTGAATGGGCAATCCCTTTTGACTTTAATACCTTTGCGGCACTTTGCATTGCTTCGATTTTGCCTTTTTCGATGCCTTTCTTTTCACCATCAAAAAATGCCGTATCCGTCATAGATTTGGCTTCGTTATAAGACAAAATACTTTTCAAATAATCATCGTATTGTTCGCTGCTCAAATGCGAAACTTCACCAAATAATTTTTTAAATCCAAAGTCAGTGTAAGGGTTGAAGTATTTGCTAATCATAGTTTTCTTCTCGTTTTAAGGTTTTCAAAATCTGCTGCCATTCCGCATAAGGCAAAATCACAAACTTATTGCCAGCATTTTCATCCGTGATAAATTGCGGATGAAACTCAAGTTTTACGGGTTTTGTTTCGGATTCTAAAACTACCGCCTTCCGTTCACCTTTCAATTCTTGCGCCCAAATCGTTTGATAAAGTCGCTCTAAATCACGCGCAAAACGTGGTGTATCAAACAACGGTGAAATTTGTTTTTGAATCGCGATTTTCTGTTTTATCGCGGCGAATTTTTCGGGATTTTGCGCCAAACTTAACGTCACGTTGAAATAGTCGTCATCCTTTTCTGTTACAAGTTCCGCTAAATCCATCGTTCGCAAAATACTTGCCGCCACACAACTAGCAAAGGTTTCTCCTAGCTTTGTCACTAATGGCACGCCCGCCCAAAGTGCATCCGATGCAGTGGTGTGTGAGGTGTAAGGAAACGTGTCAACGGCTAAATCCGCCAGTTGTAAACGTCCCAAATGTGCGGTTTGTTCCATTTTCGGTGCGAAAATCAAACGTGACGAATCTACATTTCTCGCTTCCATTTCACGGCGCAAATTTTCTTGAGCTACTTCGTGCGGTGGTGTGAGCATCCATAATACGCTGTTCGGTACAGCGTCTAATAATCGACACCACACACCAAACATTTCGGGCGTGATTTTGTACGATTGATTGAACGTGCAGAACACAAAAGCGTTTTCTGGCAAACCCACTTCTTCACGAGTGGGACGCGCTCCAATTGGACGTTGATTATCATTCGGTTGGTAACAATGCGGCATTAACGCCAAGGTTTCGCTAAAATGTTCGGCATTTTTAAGCGGCGTAACCGTTGCGTCACCAATAATATAATCGGCTAAACGTTTATTTCCTAACGTCGCAGGATAACCTAACCAACTAATAATGACTGGTGCGGGGCGAAGTGCAGTAATGCCCAAACGTGTGTTTTGTGTATAACCCTTTAAATCCACCAAAATGTCGATTTCATCCGCTAAAATTTGTTGCGCTATTGCCTCATCAGATAATTCTCGAACATTACGAAAAACTTCACAGGCTTCTTCAACACGCGAACGTTGTTCATCTTTATATTCCGCACCATAAGAGTACAAATACACATCAAACGCGGCTGTGTTTCGATTTTCTAAAATGCCCGCTATTAAATAAACTGTGGCGTGTGAATGTAAATCTGCTGATAAATAACCAATTCTAAGTTTTTGATGAGAATGAATGATTTTGGTGGAAAGTGGTGCAGTAATTAAGTTCGCGTGATATTTATAATCCGAAAATAATTGACCTGCATAGCTTATGTGCTGGGGTGTAAAGTTTTGAAGAGCGAGCAACATAAATGGATTTGCTACGTCTGTTTGCCCTTCATCAAAACAAACAGCCAATTTTTCTTGGTCTTCTGTTCGCCATTCACAAAGATGACGACGAATAAAAATCCATGCGAGTAAATAATTTTTATTTTGAGGAATACAGCGTAGTGCATTTTCATAGCATTCAGCGGTTTCAATTAAGCGTTTTTGATCTCGAAGTAGATTGCCTAAATTGTAGTACGCATTGGCATAGTCTGATTTAATTGCTATGGCTTGTCGGTAACACTGTTCTGCTTCTTGCAATAAACCACGTTCATTGAGCGTATTTCCTAAGTTGTAATGTGCTTCAACTAACTTTGGATTGAGTTTTAAAGCCCGACGACAACTTTTTTCAGATTCTTCCAATTTTCCCTGTTCTTTAAGAACAATACTCAAATTACTGTAGGCTCTATCAAAATCTGGATTGATTGCTAACGCTTTAAGATAACAACTCGTAGCTTCTTCTAGTTTTCCTTGATCTTTCAGAATAATGCCTAAATTACAGTAGGCTTTGTCAAAATTTGGATTTAAGAATATGGCATTCCGATAACAAATTTCAGCCTCTTTTAAATTTGTTAACGTTTTTAGTGTATTTCCTAAATTGTAGTGAGCATCAGCATCATCTGGTGTAAGTTCGATATTTTTTCTATTTGCGGCTAAGGCTTCATTGAAACGCCCTGAACTGACTAATGCTGCGCCCAATGCTTTCCACCCAAAACCATAATCAGGAAAGCGAGTAAGTAGCGTTACGGCATATTTTACAGCTTCTTCAAACAATCCTTGATTGTAAAATGCCAGCAATTGAGATTCCTCGTCTATCGAAGCGGTTGTTGCTAAAGTTGATTTCATTATTGACCCATTATCATTGTTATCTTCCAAAACTATCGCCTTTCTTTCGCCTTTTAATTCTTGTTTCCAAATTTCTTGATAAAGCCGTTCCAAATTCCGTGTAAAACGAGGTGTATCAAATAATGGTGAAGTATTTTTATAGACTGAAATTTTTTGCTTTATAGCGGTTAATTTTTCGGACTTTTGCGCCAATGTTAATGCCACATTGAAATAATCGTCATCGTTTTCTGTTACAAGTTCCGCTAAATCCATCGTTTGCAAAATACTGGCGGCTACACGACTGGCAAAGGTTTCTCCCATTTTAGTCACAAGCGGCACACCTGCCCAA
This sequence comes from Methylococcaceae bacterium, assembly GCA_037134135.1. Classification (GTDB taxonomy): domain Bacteria; phylum Pseudomonadota; class Gammaproteobacteria; order Methylococcales; family Methylomonadaceae; genus UBA10906. The sequence goes on from JBAXMT010000043.1 coordinate 3,812, forward strand.
AGTGCATCAGAAGCGGTGGTATGTGAAGTATAAGGGAATGTATCAACCGCTAAATCTGCCAATTGCAAACGCGCCAAATGTGCAGTTTGTTCCATTTTTGGGGCGAAAATAAGCCGCATTGAATCAACGCCTCGGGCTTGCATTTCATGGCGTAGATTTTCTTGCGCGACAGAATCTTGTGCCAATATCCACAACACACTGTTTGGTACAGCAACAAGTAATCGACACCACAAGGTGAACATCTCAGGTGTAATTTTATAAGACTGATTGAACGTGCAAAATACAAAACTGTTTTCAGGTAATCCCGCTTCTTCACGCGTGGGACATATCCCAATGGGGCGTTGATTATCATTCGGTTGATAACAATGCGGCATTAACGCTAAGGTTTCACTGAAATGTTCAGCGTGTTCAATCGGTGTCACAATCGCATCGCCAATTATATAATCCGCCAATCGTTCATGTCCTAACGATCCTGGATAACCTAACCAACTAACAATCACAGGGGCTGGACGAAGAGCGGTAATACCAAGACGTGCATTTTGGGTATAACCTTTCAGATCTACTAAAATATCAATTTCGTCGATGAGAATTTGTTGAGCAATTGCCTCATCAGATAATTCTCGAACATTACGAAAAACTTCACAGGCATTTTCAACACGGAAGCGTTGTGGATCTTTTTGTTCCATGCCATAAGAATACAAATACACATCAAATAGCTCTGAGTTTCGATTTTCTAAAATCCCCGCCATTAAATAAATCGTGGCGTGACAACAAAAATCAGCGGATAAATAACCAATACGAAGTTTTTGGTGTGAATGGTTAATAGTGATTGAAAGGGGCGGTTTACTTAATTTAGATTTGTAACTAAATTCAGCAAATAAAAGCCCCGCTCTTAGAGCTTGTTGATTATTGAAGTTTGGAAATGAAAGTACATCAAAAGGATTGCAGCTATAAACTGGCGACGTTTCAAAAAGTATTGATAATTTTTCGAGGTCTTCTGTTATTTCTTTCCAGTCACAAAGTTTAATGCGGGTGTAAATCCAATCGTTTAGATAGGATTTTTTTAACGAATAATGCAGTGCATTTTTATAAACCTTTTCGGCTTCTACTAACTTATTTTGATCACATAAAATCGTTCCTAAGTTCCCATAGACATTTTCCAAAGTTGGTTTTAATTCTAAGGCGCGTCGATAACTTTTTTCTGCTCCAATTAAATCACTTTGTTCTTTGAGTACATTGCCTAAATTACAATGGGCGGCAGCTAAATTTGGATTTAATTCTAATGCACGAAGACAGCTTTTTTTAGCGTCAGAAAGTAATTTAATTTCCCATAATGAAAAAGCTAAATTACTGTGCGTTTCAGCATCATTAGGCTGTAATTCAACTGCCTTTTTATTTGCAGCTAAAGATTCTTCTGTTCGCCCTAAACTTTGTAATGCTACGCCCAACGCTTTCCAACCAAAACTATAATGGGGAAATTCAGCAACCAAGGCTTGAGCATTTGAAACCACTTCAGCAAATAAACCCTGATTATAAAGCGCGAGTAATTGCGCTACCGATTCATTTGAAGGCATTGTTGCTTTAGTCGGTTTCAACATTTGCTCATTTTCAGTTGGTAAAACAACCGCTTTTCTTTCACCTTTGACTTCTTGCGCCCAAATTGTTTGATATAACCTTTCTAAATCCTTTGTAAAACGTAATGTATCAAATAACGGCGAAGTGTTTTTATAAGCTGAAATTTTCTGTTTTATAGCAGTTAACTTTTCTGGATTTTGCGCCAATGTTAATGCTACGTTGAAATAATCCTCGTTATTTATCGTGACGAGTTCGCCTAAATTCATAGTTTGCAAAATACTGGCTGCTACACGACTGGCAAAGGTTTCGCCCATTTTTGTCACCAATGGAACGCCTGCCCAAAGTGCATCCGAAGCCGTGGTGTGTGAAGTACATGGAAAGGTATCAACGGCTAAATCTGCTAATTGCAAACGCGCCAAATGTAAGGTTTGTTCCATTTTTGGTGCAAAAATTAGCCGTGTTGAATCAATGCCTCGTACTTGCATTTCACGGTGTAAATTTTCTCGCATAACAGAATCTTGTGCCAATATCCACAGCACGCTATTTGGCACGGCGGCAAGTAATCGACACCACACATTGAACATTTCAGGTGTAATTTTATATGCCTGATTAAACGTGCAAAATACAAAACTGTTTTCAGGTAATCCCGCTTCTTCACGAGTTGGACGCGCCCCAATTGGGCGTTGATTATCATTCGGTTGATAACAATGCGGCATTAACGCTAAGGTTTCACTGAAATGTTCAGCATGTTCAAGCGGTGTCACAATTGCATCGCCAATAATATAATCCGCTAATCGTTCTTGCCCTAAAGTTCCTGGATAGCCTAGCCAACTGATAATCACAGGCGCAGGACGAAGAGCAGTAATACCAAGACGTGAATCTGTTGTATAACCTTTTAAATCAACCAAAATATCAATTTCATCAGCTAAAATTTTCTCAGCAATTGCTTCATCTGATAATTTACGCACATCGTAAAAATGCTCACAGGCATTTTCAACACGAGAACGTTGCGCGTCTTTTTGTTCCACACCATAAGAATACAAATACACATCAAATAGTTCGGAATTTCGATTTTCTAAAACGCCAGCCATCAAATAAACCGTGGCGTGACAACAAAAATCAGCGGACAAATAACCAATACGCAATTTTTTATGTGTAGACATAATCGTTGTTGAAAGTGGCGCGGCGGCTAACTGCAATTTATATTTTGAATTTGCGTGCAGCAGGCTATTACGAAGCAGTTTCAAAGGACTAAAATTCTGGATTGCCAACGCAGTAAAAGGCGTTATATCTGTAGGTGGTAACTGCTCACAATAATTTGATATTGTTATATTCTGGGCATCAAATGCGTGCCAATCACAAAGTTGCCGAAGCGCAAATGTCCATGAAGCGGTAAAAAGTGCTTTTTCAGGTAAATAAACTAATGCTGCTTTATAAAATACCTCAGCCTCTGCAAATTGTTTTTGATAATCAAATAAACTTCCCAAGTTGTAATATGCGTCAGCAAAATCCGCTTTTAGTTCAAATGCACGACGATAACTTTTAGCTGCTTCATTTAGTTCATCGTTATTTTTAAGTGAATTACCTAAGTTATTGTGTGCATCCGCATCGTTAGGTAACAATTCAACCGCTTTTAAATTCGCATTTAATGATTCTCTGGTAAGTCCCAAACCTTGCATTGCCGCGCCCAATGCTTTCCAACCAAAACCATAATCGGGAAAACGAGCAACCAACGTTTCAGCGTATAAAATCGCTTCTGCAAATAATCCTTGTTTATAAAGCGCACTTAATTTTTTTTCGTCCTCAACCGTTGGAGCTATGGGTAATGGTGGATTTTTTTTAAGTTGTGTAGATTTTTTCTTTTTCATATTTTTGGCATTAAACAAATTAAGTAATAAACGATTCACAGCAAACTGAGTGCCATTTTAGATTTATCTTGACACAAATTACACAAAAAAAGCCCGCCTCTAATTCAAGAGACGGGCTTTTTCATTTCAAACAAGCAGATTTAAAAACACTCTGCGCTGTTCAACGACAACTTAAAAAACGAAGTTAGTCGCGTTAAGGCTTGTTGCATCAGTAATAGCAACCAATGTTCCGACGATTGTAATGTCGCCTGTTTCAATAGTTGTATTACTTGCTGAATGGATACGCGCAATGGCAGTATCTACACCATTATCGATAGCGATATAAACAGTGTTGTCAGAATTTCCAACAACTAAATGTTTATGAGCATTTAATGTTGTTGCAATAGCAGCAGCAGTTAAAGCACTCGCATTGTCTGCAATAGTCGTTACCGCGCTGGTGATAACCACGTCGCCAGTACCTGCACCCAACTTAACAGACGTTACACCATGATCGTTAATCATGATTGCAGGCGTAGTGGTATTACCATCGCCATCAACTACAGCAAGATGAACAGCACCAACTGCATGTGCATCAAAGCCGATTTTATCTGCAAATTTGACAACATGAGACTTGTTGAATCCAGTAATAGAATCTGCAATAGACTCTGCAGAATTTGCCGCTCTGTCAGTAGATGACAAAATAACAATATCTGTTCCTGAACCCGCTTTTAACGTAATGGTATCAATACCATTGCCGCCCACAATCGAAGTCATTGCATTCGATAAAGTGACATGACCTAAATCAATAGTATCTGCACCGTCAGTAGCATTCACTGTTAAAGTACGACCATTAGCACTACCAGTCACTTTTAACGTCAGCCCTGTAATATCAGCAGCATGAATTACCGCACCACCCGCAGCTGCAGACTGAGCGTTCACACCACCGATAATAAAGTTATCGACTTTCGCAAGATTAGCAGCAACCGCAGTTACTTCAGCGTTGTCCATGTGGCTAGCATTCACAGTGACTGTCGCTGCTGTCGCTGTTTTGCCGAGCAAGTGAGTAATATCAGTTGGTACAAGACTTTCAGGTGTATCGATTATCAATGCGCCAGTAATGCCATTGGTATCAATTTTTGCATGATTAGATGCAAGTTCTTGAACAGCCGCTGCATCCATACCCGTTGCATCAACAGTTGCATCAGCCGTTGCATCATCTTTGCTAAACAACAGATGTAAATCACCTGCATCTTGCGCGTCAGTTAATGCCATTATGCCGTTAATTTCATTGATTTTACCTGCATTAGCAGCCAATACATTAAGTTCATCGGCAGTCATATCCGCAGCATTAACCGTCGCATGACCTGAACCTTCGTACTTGCTAAACAATGCAGATAACTGATCAGCATTTTGACCAGAAGTTCCAGCACCATGTACCAATATAATGTCGCCATTGATATGGGCGATTTTATCGATATTAGCTGCCACCAAATTAAGCGACGCTGCATCCATACTGCTTACATTGACTACGTCATTAGCTTCATCGTCGTCTTTGGCAAACAATGTCGTCAATGCTGTCGCATCTTGAGCAGAAGTTAATGACAATTCACCCGTGATAACTGCGATTTTAGCTGGATTACCCGATACACCTAACGAAACAAGTAAGTCATCTGCAGCAACGTTTGTTGCATCAATGCTTGCTGTTGTTCCACCATATAACGCTAACAACGCATCCAAAGCATCTGGAGTTTGAGCATGACTTAATGCCAATTCGCCCGTAATACCAGCCGCATCGATATTTGCTGTGTGACCTGCTAACACATTGAGTGCAGCGGCATTCATACCTGTTGCAACAACCGTCGCATCAGCCGTTGTGTCATCTTTAGTGAACAACGCCGTCAACATTGGAACTTCAATATCACTGGTTAATTCCATCACACCTGTAATACCGTGTGCTGCAATCTTTTCAATGTTGTGTGCAATCGCACTAAGTTGTGCTGCATCCAAATTCGCTGCATCAACAATAGCTGTGTTACCCATGTATTTGCTAAACAACGCATTCAAATCATCAACAGATTGACCGCTAGTTAATGGCATTGCGCCTTCAATGTGGTCAATCTTCGCCATATTGGCAACAACGACATCAAGCTGTGCTTTGACCATATCTGTTGCGACGATGATGTCATTAGGTACGATTGCTGGATCTCCCATGACAGGTTCAAAATGATCGAACCCTACCGATTCCTCACTAACAACAGTATGACCAGCTGAATCTACTGGTATAAACGTTGGATTACCATTGTCATCTAACACAGGTGACGCTTTCATTTCGTCATCTAAGGCGAATAACGCAGTCATTGCTGTTGAATCTTGACCGCTAAACAATGTCAATGCACCCGTGATACCGTGAGCTGCAATTTTATTGATATTAGTTGCGATGACATCAATTGCTGCGGCATTCATATCCGTAGCATCTACAACATCATTTGTCGTAGCATCATCTTTGCTAAACAAATTCGTCAATGCCGTAGAGTCTTGACCAAGTGTTCCGCCAGTTAATGCCATTACACCTGTAATACCGTGATCTGCAATTTTTGCTGTGTTATCAGCTAATACATTAAGTGCAACAGAATCTGTTTCAGGACTTGCATCAAAAGTTGCCGAAGATCCAGTGTATTTACCGAACAAATCAGCCAATGCCGCTGTCGTATCAACATCTCCCGCTAAGTGCATCTCACCTGAAATACCCGTGACATTAGCAATGTTCATTACCAAGCCATTATGGATTTCATCTGGTGTTGCACCAGTTGCAACCACGGTTGCAGCTGCCGCTTTAGCCAACAAATTAACACCGATGTTGCCCGTAATTTCAGTAGCACCTAAATCCAACGCTAAGTGGGTAATATGATGCGTTGCAACTCTAGGTGTTTCAATCGCAGCTTGTTGTGCAGCATCCATAGTTGCGGCATTTACTTCGACTAACTGTTCACCAACATATAGATGGTCTAACGCAGCAATCTCATCCGCTGTGAAAGAGTTATCTAAAGTGAATTCACCAAAAATACTGCCGATTTTACCAGTGTTTGCTGTTAACACATGAAGTGCCGCAGCATTCATTCCTGTCGCATCGACAACGTCATTAGCCGTAGCATCATCTAAGGCAAACAACTTATCTAACGCAGTTGAATTTTGACTACTGCTTAATGCCAACTCACCCGTAATATGTGCAATTTTGGCGGTATTAGATACCAACACAGCAATAGCTGCAGTATCCATACCTGTAGCATTGACTGTGTCGTTATCAGTTGCATCATCTTTAGCAAACAACGCCGTTAATGCCGCTGCATCTTGTGCGCTGGTTAAGTGCATTTCACCTGTAATGCTGGTCGCTGCAATTTTTCCAGTGTTAAGTGCAACCACATTGAGTGCGTCTGCATCCATACCTGCCGCATTAACAACAGCGGTGGTGCCACCTGAGTATTTGCTAAACAATGCTGTTAACTGCTCTGCATTTTGACCACTTAATCCCAAATCACCCGTAATCCTCGCAACTTTATCAATATTTTGTGCAACGATATTAAGTTCTTCATGAAGATCTGTAGCAACAACGGTGTCATTCTCACCAGTGTCATCTTTACTAAATAATGTAGTAAATGTTGACGCATCTTGACCGCTGGTTAATGCCATTACGCCATCAATACTGTCAATTTTAGCAGTATGCAAAGCAACCAAATTAAGCTGATCTGAATCCATGCCATCTGCAATAACGATGTCATTAGCAGCTTCATCATCTTTGCTGAACAAATCGCCCATTGCGGTTGTACTCTGATCAGCTGTCAAGGTCATTGCACCTCTAATCTCACCGATGTTTGCTGTATTAACAGCCAATACACCAAGAGCTTCTGAGTTCATACCCGTTGCGTCCACCATATCAAGATCAGAAGCTGTATTACCACCTGCATCTAACCCAAATAAGGCAGTTAAGTTGGCAGCATTTACTGAGTTGTTTAATTCCATCACACCTGAAATGCCACCAGCATGAATTTTTCCAGCATTTGACGCAATCACATTAAGTGCAGATGCTGCCATACCGCTTGCATTTACTGTTGCATCAGCAGTGCCATCATCTTTGCTAAACAACTTGGTTAATTCAGTTGAATCTTGAGCAGATGTCAACGCCATCTCACCCGAAATACCTGCAGCTTTGATTTTTGCTGGTGTAGCGAAAATCGTACTCGCCAACGCATCAAGTGCCTCTGGGTTCATCTCAGTAGCAACGACAGAAGCTGTTGTGCCAGTGTATTTACCAAGCAAAGCAGTTAATTCTGGAGCATCTTGATCATGACCAGTTAAAACTAATGCACCTGTCAACGTGTTAATGTTGTCGGTATGCGCGGCAATTACATCTACTGCAGCGGGATTCATACCTGTTGCATTGACGGTTGCATTGGCTGCAGCATCATCTTTGCTGAACAAATTCGTCAATGCTGTTGAATCCTGACCGCTGGTTAATGCCATTACACCTGTAATACTTTCATCAGCAATGTGGTCTGCACCTGCTGCAACAGCATTAAGTTGTGATGCGTTCATACCCGTTGCAAGGACTGTGTCATTGCCAGCATCATCTTTGCTAAACAAATTCGTCAATGCTGTTGAATCCTGACCGCTGGTTAATGCCATTACACCTCTGATACTTGCCTCATCAATGTGAGCAGTATTAGCAGCTAACACATTCAATACTGCCGATGGTGTTGCTGAGGTGACATCAACGGTGTCATTAGCTGCGTTATTGTCTTTGCTGAAAAGTTTAGTCAATTCAGTTGCATCTTGACCCGTTGCACCATTAGCGACAGCGGTTAACGTCATCACACCATCAATAGTGCCAATTTTCGCAGTGTTGAGAGCCAACACATCAAGAGAACTTGAATCCATACTATCCGCAACAACACTATCCAAACCTGCTGTAGCTGTATCATCTTTGCTAAACAAGTTCGTTAATTGACTTGCATTCAAATCGCTAGTCAAGTCCATAACACCAGTAATAGCACTGATTTTTGCAGTGTTAGCGGCAATGACAGTAAGTTGAGCATAAGTTAAGTTAGCTGCATTCACCGTGTCATCTGGTGCGCCGCCCGTTTTTCTAAACAATGCAGTCAGTTGTGTCGCACTTAGACCGCTATCAACTGCCATTACGCCAGTCAATCCTACCGTTTTAATGTTCACTACATTAGCTGCAACGATACCAAGTGTGCCAGCATTCATGCCTGTTACAACAACTGTGTCATTACCAATGCCGTCATCTTTACTAAATAACGCGCTTAATTGACTATCATTTTGACCAGCTGTTCCACCTGATAATGCCATTGACCCTGTAATGCTGCCGATTTTTGCACTATTAGCGGCGAGTACATTAAGAGATGCCGCGTTCATGCCTGTTGCATTCACGATGTCATCGGCTGGTGCTGCTGTACCTTCTTTGTCAAACAAAGCACTTAATTGCGTAGCATTTTGACCAGACACAGCAGGAGTTGTTACCCCATTAACTGTAACAGCCGCCACAGGTGCATTTAAGCTCATCACACCTGTAATGTTGTCGATTTTTGCAGCATTAGCTAAAAGTACATTAAGTGCGGCAGCATCCATACCCGTTACATTTACGATGTCATCGGCTGGAGCATTTGTTGCCTCTTTGTTAAATAACGCGTTTAATTGACTATCATTTTGACCACTTAATCCCAACACACCTGTAATGCTACCAATTTTAGCTGTGTTTGCTAAAAGAACATTAAGTGCGGCGGCATTCATGCCCGTTACATTCACGATGTCATCAGCAGGAGCATTTGTTGCTTCTTTGTTGAATAAAGCCGTTAACTGAACATCGCTTTGACCGCTTAATCCCAACACACCTGTAATGCTAGCGATTTTCGCTGTATTCGCTGCCAACACGTTAAGAGCCGCCGAACTAACGCCTGTTGCATTAACGGTATCATCGGCAGGTGCTGCTGTACCTTCTTTGCCAAACAATGCTGTTAATTCAACGTCACTTTGTCCGCTTGTTAATGCCAACTCTCCAGAAAGACTAGCAATTTTTACAGTATTTGCCGCAACCACATCAAGTGCTGCAGAGTTCATGCCTGTCGCAACAACCGTGTCATCGCCAATTGCTGTTCCTGTTGGAGCCGCTTCTTTGCTAAACAATGCCGTTAATTGATCCGCATTTTGACCAAGTGTTCCGCCCGTTAATGCCATGACACCTGAAATGCCAGCATCTGCAATTTTTGCTGTATTCGCAGCGACTGCATTCAATGCAGTTGAGTTCATGCCTGTTGCAACGACCGTGTCATTACCAGCATCATCTTTGCTGAACAATGCGTTTAATTGTGTGTCACTTTGACCACTGGTTAATGCCATTGCACCTGTAATACCGCCTGATGCAGCCACCGTCCCATTTACTGGTACATAATCGGCAATTTTTCCAGCATTTGCAGCAATGATATTAAGTACCGCTGACGATGTAGTTGCAGCGACTGCTATGGTGTCGTTGCCATTATCATCTTTACTGAATAAGCTTGTTAATTCAGTTGCATCTTGACCAACGGTCACACCTGTTGATGTTAATGCCATTGTGCCAGTGATTGTTTGGATTTTCGCTACGTTAAGAGCCAACACATCAAGAGCTGCTGAGGTCATGTTTGTTGCAACAACTGTGTCATCACCTGTATTTATAGTGACTCCACCTGTAGTTGAAGGCGCAGCTTCTTTGCCGAATAAAGCCGTTAACTGAACATCGCTTTGACCAGCTGTCAATCCCATCACACCTGAAATACTAGCAATTTTCGCTGTATTCGCTGCCAATACGTTAAGAGCTGTTGAATTCATGTTCGTTGCATTCACAGTGTCATCAGCAGAAGCAGCTTCTTTGGTGAACAATGTTCCTAAGTTTGTAGCATTGGTACTGTCTAAATTCAACACACCTGAAAGCGTACCAATTTTTGTAGTATTTGCAGCAAC
>JBAXMT010000044.1:0-14103 GCA_037134135.1 Methylococcaceae bacterium
TTGATAAAATTGATTCTTCTATCAATATGCTTTCAAATTTTTATGAAGATTTAGCGTATGTTGCGTCAGCTGATACGATTGAATACTCACCGATAAATATCAATATGAGTGATTTTTTGAAAAAACGTATTGAGTTTTTTTCGACTATTTCAAAAGTCAGTCATAAAGAAATTCAAACAACGATTGAAGAAGATATTTTTACGCATATCAATCAAATAGAATTGGAAAGAATTATTGATAATAACCTCTCAAATGGAATGAAATACGCCACCAAAAACAAACCCATCACCATAACTCTTTCACAATCAAATGACACCGCGATATTAGCGATTAGAACGTATGGAAATCCAATTAAGGACACAACTAAAATTTTTGAAAAGAATTTCAGAGAAGATGAGGCGAAAAGAGGTTTAGGATTGGGCTTGAATATGGTTAAAAACATTTGTGAGAAATATCAAATTTCTTATAACGTTACTTATGAAGATGGGCAAAATGTTTTCACCTATAATTTTTCAGTAAAGTGTTTGTCGTATACTTCCCAAATGAAATGTTCAACCGAAAATACCCCGTCCGCTTGCGGCGGGGCGAATCATTGATGCGCCGCTAAATTGTGAGCATTCTCTACATTTTTGGCTCAGTTTATTACGCACTCACTTCTTTTTTGCCATCAAATCTTTCAAATTAGCAAAAGGATTGTGCGCCCCTAACGGCGCATTATCTGAACTAGCAGAACTTGAACTAAAACGAGTTTCCTCAAAACGTTGATGTTCATTATCGTGACAATACACACACAATAATTCCCAATTACTGCCATCGGCTGGATTATCATCATGATTATGATTGCGATGATGTACCGTTAATTCTGTTAAATTTGCGTTAGTAAATTCTCGTGTACAGCGTCCACAAATCCACGGATACATTTTCAACGCTTGACCACGATATGATTGCTCACGTTCCGTTTGGTTTTTGCGTGCGTCGGTGACGATTTGATTAAGTTTATCTTTGTTTAAAGGCACTTTTTTGATAGTCATAATTCCTCCGTATTAAGTTCATTTTTAGGTGTGTCTAAAGATTCTAAATGTTTCCAACGATTGATAATCATACAAAATAATTCAGCTGTTTTCTCTGCATCGTACAAAGCCGAATGTGCTTTATCACTTTCCCAATGTAATCCTGCGGCTTTTGCCGCTTTTGCTAAAACCGTTTGCTTATAGGCTAATCCGCCTAAAGTTGCCGTATCGAAAGTGCTAAATGGGTGAAATGGATTTTTTTTGAGTTGTGAGCGATGCGCGGCGGCATTCACAAAAGAAATATCAAATGCTGGATTGTGTCCAACCAAAATGGCTTTAGTGCATTTATTTCGTTTAATAGCTTCTTTAATTGGTTTAAAAATCATTTCCAATGCTGCTTTTTCTTCAATTGCCATACGAAACGGGTGAAATGGATCAATACCTGTAAATTTCAATGCTGCCGCATCTAGCTCTGAATTTTTGAATGGAATAACGTGAGCAAAATAACGTTCAGTTGCCATTAAATTTCCGTCGCTATTTAATTCAACAATTACGGCAGCAATTTCTAATAAAGCATTTTTTTTGGGATTAAAGCCCGCTGTTTCAACATCAATTACGACTGGGAGATAACCGCGAAAGCGTTTTTCTAAAGGAATTATGGACGTTTCCATCGATTAAAAATCTCGTAGTCATGAAATAAAAAAAGCCTGCTACTCGATGCAAGCCACTATCTGTGCTATGTTACGCGAAAAACCTTTAGAATAAAAAATAATAGTAATGACGGAGATTTTATGACACAGCAGCAAAAATTATTCACTCGCTTGATTGGTATAACTTTACTTGGTTCTTTAGCTGGCTGTACTGGTACAGTGAAAGACAATCGTGATCCATTAGAAAATTGGAATCGTGATGTTCATTCTTTTAACGAAAGTGCGGATGAATATGTGATGAAACCTGTGGCGCAAGGTTATCGCTTTGTTATGCCGTCTTTTGCAGATGAAGGTGTGAGTAATGTATTCGACAACATAAATGACCTTGGCGTAACAATTAACGACGCGTTGCAATTCAAATTAGCGCAAGCAGGTTTAGATGGTTCACGTTTTATTGTAAATTCAGTCGCAGGTGTAGGCGGCTTAATTGATGTTGCTGATATGATTGATTTACCAAAGCATAAAGAAGATTTTGATCAAACATTAGGCGTTTGGGGCATTCCAGCTGAACCTTATATGGTATTACCATTTTTTGGTTCAAGTTCACCACGCGGAATTGTTGGGCGTTTTGGTGATGCCGCGATGAATCCAGTAAATTACGTCAGTTTAGGAACATCAAGCATTGTTTCAAGTGCGATTAGTGGCGGAACAAATGCGTTAAAAACATTAGATGCCCGAGCAGATCATTTAGGTGCAGAAAAAGTTCTCAATGAGGCAGCCGCTGATCGTTATGAATTCTTAAAAAATTCCTATTATCAACAACGTGATTATTTAGTGAATGATGGCGAAGGTGTAGATAAAACGGATCTTATAAATTAATTCGGAATTATTTTTAAACTCTAAGCTCATCGAGACCGCATTATGGGACATTTGTTTACAGAGATATTTGAGATTTTATTTGAAATCATCGAATTTTCAGAACCTTATTTATTAGTCACTACAATTTTTTTTATTCCATTCACAATTATGATTACTTCGCTGCCTAAGCGATTTTTTCAATACGAATTTACGCAACACCTTTTGCCTTCGTTATTTGCTAAATATGAAAACAAAAAAACACAGCTAGAACGCCTCAATGCAATGACGCAAAATTTGATGATTGTAATTTTGATGATTGATTTGTTTGGCTTGGGACACTTTTTTTTCGGCAGTCACGGCGGACATGAAGCTGGCGCACATCATGAAGGTAGCGCACATGGCGGCGGTGAAGGTGAACACCCAAGTCAACACGGTGCTGAAGCTGTTGGCGAACACGCACCTGCTGAACATTAATCATGCCTGAATTGCCTGAAGTTGAAACCACAAAACGCGGTATCGCACCGCATATTGTGGGTAAAACGATTGAAAAGGTGATTGTGCGTGAAAGGCAGTTACGTTGGTTAATTCCCTCAGATTTTGAAGAACATTTGCTGGGGGCGACGATTGAAAATGTGCAGCGTCGAGCCAAATATCTGCTTATCAAAACGCAGAAAAATACGTTAATCGCGCATTTAGGAATGTCGGGGTATTTACGAATTGTAAATAATGACACGCCTATCGATAAGCATGATCACGTCGATTTTGTTTTTGATAAAAATACGGTGCTACGTTTTAACGATCAACGACGATTTGGTGCATTAGTTTTAGCAAATGGTGATGTCATGAAACACCTGCTATTGCGAGATTTAGGTGTCGAACCATTATCTGATGATTTTACCGCGCAGCAATTGTTTCAATTATCACGGCGACGACGTGTGCCAATAAAAACGTTTTTAATGAACGGAAAAATTGTGGTGGGTGTTGGAAACATTTACGCGAATGAAGCGTTATTTATGGCGAGAATTTTACCCACGCGACACGCGGGTGATTTGTCGTTAACTGACTGTGAAAAATTAGTAAGTTGTATTCGAGAAGTGTTGGCACGAGCTATTGAAAATGGTGGCACAACATTACGCGATTTCGTCAATGCCGACGGTAAATCGGGATATTTTCAACAACAATTACACGTTTACGGTCGCGGCAAACTTCCTTGTTCACAATGTACCCAACCCTTGCAAGAAATTCGTCTTGCCAATCGCAGCACGGTTTTTTGCTCACAATGTCAGCTTTAACAATTCAAACATCAAATCAAAATTCAAGGTAAAAAAATGGCAGTTGGACAAAACATATTTCCATTGATGCCGCCAATTTCTGGCGTGCAACTCGGCACCACAAACGCAGGCATCAAACAAACCGTGCGTGATGATTTGTTGGTTTTTCAATTTGTTGAAACTGCGACTTGTGCGGCGGTATTTACGCAAAATGCGTTTTGCGCTGCGCCTGTTCATGTTGCTAAAGCCCATTTAGCGCATTCGCCACGCTGGTTACTGATTAATTCTGGTAATGCGAATGCTGGAACAGGCGAACAAGGAATGATTGACGCACAACAAACTTGCCAAGATTTAGCGCAAATCACTGGCGGAAAAATGCAACAAGTATTGCCATTTTCAACAGGTGTTATTGGTCAACCATTGCCCGTCGAAAAAATCATATCTGCCCTGCCCCACGCGCTTGCGAATTTAGATGAACATAATTGGGCGCAAGCTGCCAATGCCATTATGACAACGGATACTTTTTCTAAAGGTGTATCGAAAGTCATTACGTTAGACGGCGAAAACGTTACGATTAACGGGATTTCCAAAGGCGCGGGCATGATTCAACCGAATATGGCGACGATGCTCAGTTTTATCGCCACCGATGCCAAAATCAGCCAACCGTTATTGCAACAATGTTTAGCGATGGCGGCGGAATTGTCGTTTAATCGCATCACGGTTGATGGCGATACGTCTACGAATGATGCGTGTGTATTAGTGGCAAGTGGCTGTACGCTTGCGCCCGAAATTGTGGCAGATTCTGAAAATTATCAAGTCTTTGCAGCCGCAATTTTAGAAGTCAGTAAAACGCTTGCGGAATTAATTGTGCGTGACGGCGAAGGCGCAACGAAGTTAATGCGAATTGTGGTTTCTGAAGCCGCGAATAATGTCGAAGCTGTTCAAGTGGCAAAAACTATCGCACATTCTCCTTTGGTGAAAACAGCCTTTTTTGCTAGCGATCCAAATTGGGGACGCATTTTAGCAGCCGTTGGACGTGCGGGTGTTGAAGCAATGGAACTTGAAAAAATCCGTATTTATTTAGATGATGTTTGCATTGTGCGAGATGGTGGACGGGCAAATGATTACACCGAAGAAGCGGGGCAAGCCGTTATGAATCAAGCTGAAATTATGATTGGTGTAAAACTCGGACGTGGTGAAGCGGTTCAAACTGTCCTGACCTGCGATTTTTCATACGATTATGTGAAAATTAACGCCGAATATCGAACCTAAATTGCTGACGCAAAAAAGCCCCGCTGAATTCAACTAGCGGGGCTTTTTTTATGCGATGACTAAATTAAAACGGAATATCGTCGTCATAAGGTGCATCAACAACTGGCGCACTTTGTCTAGGTTGTTGTGGCTGCGCGTAATTCGGAGCTGGCGGCGGAGCATAATTTTGCGCTGGTTGTGGATAAGCGGGTGGCTGCTGTTGATACTGCGGCACATAATTTCCTGGAGACGCAGGTGCATTGTAATCACTGGTCGCTCCTGCTTCCGCACGCTTACCGACCAAATCTAAAATAGTTGAATTCAATTCTAAACTGGTTTTCATTGTGCCATCGTTAGCTTTGTATTCGCTCATAGTTAATTCACCAGAAACAAAAACTTGTTGCCCTTTTTTTAAATAATCTTTTAACGTTCCTTCCGCTCTTTTTCCCCAAACAACTACACGAATCCATAAGGTTTGTTGCTTGTCCCCGAAACCAACGTTATTTGCCACTGAAACATTTAATACCGCCTGCCCCGAAGGTAAAAAACGAACAACAGCATCGCTTCCGACTGTTCCAGTAAATGAAAAAACATTACTCATAATTTTATTTCTCGATTTTATTTAATGATTTAAAGATGGCACATTATCGTTTGATTTAACGTGAGTTAATAGTCATTTCACGACGTTCAACTCTAAAAACACTTTTGCCGCGATTTTCTTGCACTCTCAATAATACGCTGTTAATTTTAATTTCAGTACCTGCATAAACACCGCGTTCGGCAATGATTTTAGCATCATCAATAATCGACATATTTGCCGCTAATTCTTTTTGTTCTGCGTGACATAAATCTGCCTCAATCACTAATTTACTCAAGGTGTGATGCAGTTTTTCAATCATTTCAGGATTACTTTTTTCAGGGTGGATACTAATAAATTCTAAAATTTTCTTAATATCTTTTTGTTCTTTTTCATTGGGAACTAATTTATCTCTTAATTCAGCAAGTCGTCGATGCAGATACGGATTTGAACCCACTTCAACATGAGTTTTAATCCCCGAAGTAGACCCCATAATTGTGCCTTTAACGAGCATCATTGCCCATGTCACGCCACCCATAATGGAAGATTTTTTACCGCTATTTTTAGCACCCGCGACAATTTTATTTTCAGCCATTAGCTGATTATTCATCGAGTATTTTTCAACAACAATATCTACACCTGCTTCAATTCTGAAATTTTCAGCAAAACCAACAATCACTGAACCATGCGCGACAATTTTGGCAACTTTTGCATCGGGGTCATCAGATTCTTCTGTTTCTTGGTAGCCTTGTGCGCCACCTTTAATTTCGATATTGCCATTTGCCAGTAATTCGCTGTCACCTGTGACACCGCCTTTTATAACTAAATTGCCCATACATTCGATTTTTGCATCAGTGACACTGCCATCAATCGTAATATCTTCAAGTGCATAAATGTGCATACCCTCTTCGACATCACCCTGCACAATCACAGAGCCATCAAAACGGATATTGCCTGATTTAAAATCGACATTTCTTACGGTTAATACTGGCGTGACAATGATGCCATTCGGTACCAAAATTGGTTGCCCTGTAATTGCCGAAAGTAATTGATTGCTGTCTTCGGAACTAACACATACCCCTTTTTTATCACCCGAAAATGGCGTATCTGCGCCTCCTGTTGGATTAACAATTTCACCTAAAACATTGTATCCCGCTTTACCTTTAACAGGAGGCGTGCGCTGCATTAGCAAATCATCTTTATGCACAATGAGAATATCGCCCAATTCACGATAATCGACTGATCCATCTTCATTTACTAATGGTTTGCGGTCATGTTTTTCAACGGGAATTAAACTTTCAAATTTTGCATCAACGCCTGCCACGGGTTCTAATCCTTGAGCCACGATAAAATCTGCAGAATTCCCCTTTGCTAAAATTGCTTCAATGTCTTCAGGTGACATTACGCCCCAAGTAATCTTTTTTTCTTGCAGTATTTTTTGCACTTCTTCTAACTGAATAGCTTTACCGCCAAAATTCTGCGTTAACGTCAATCGGACTTTCATTTTGTTTTCTGACACGATGACATCGAACGTTGCATTACGTTGTTCACCAATTTCTAATTCAAATGACTCATCGTTTGCGTGATTATAACGATGCACTAAATCAAAAATTAGATGGTCATTAACAAAAAAATTGGCGAGTTCTGCGGCGACTAAACGCTGTTTCACTATTTCCGCATCGAGTTCAACTCTATCTTCGCTCGCGCTAGGTTGGACAACTGCTAATAATTTGTGGCTTCGTAAATCTAGTTTAAAACTCAATCCATTTTCTGTTTTTACTTCATCACTCATGACGATTCACCTCGATATTGTGTAATTTTAGCGGGTAGTGACAGACATTTTACGGCGCAAAGCGGTAAAGACACTTTTGCCTCGATTTTCATCTGCTTTCCAAATCGCCTTGTTAATTTTAAGTTCAGCACCTGTATATACATTACGTTCAGCAATAATTTTTGCATTGTCGATGTCCGTCACATTACTAATTAATTCTTGTAATTCCGCTTGATACATTTCTGTATCAATAATCAGTTTGCTCAACGTGTGATGCAATCTAGCCAACATTTCAGGTTCGGTTTTTTCTGGGTGATTTGTCAGCCATGCTAAAATTTTATAGATATTAACTTGTTCGTCCTTATATTGAGCCAATATATTCTTTATTTCGGTGATTCGTCTTTGAATATAAGGATTTGAACCCGCTTGAACACTTGTTTTAATGCCCGATTTTGAACCAATCGTTATCGCTTTAATGTACATCATTGCCCATGTGATTCCACCCGCAATAGATGATTTTTTTCCAGCCCCTTTTCCTTTGCTACCAACGACAATTTTATTTGCCGCCATCAAATTATTATTCATTGAGTATTGATTGATAACAATGTCAATGCCCGCTTCAATAGTAAAATGTTCGGCAAAATTCACACAAACCGAACCTCGTGATGCAATTCTTGTTGGATATCTCACTCGTCTTTCAGTTTTAGGCGCAACTGAAACGACTCGTTGTCTTTTTTCTTCGCCTGTATATACGCCACCCTCAACTTTATCTTTATAACCTTTAACGCCACCTTTAACAGCAACGCTTTCCCACCCAACTAATTCACTATTACCAATGACGCTGCCATCGATAACTAAACTGCCGTTGCATTCAATTTGAGCATTCGTAATATCACCATCAACAGTAACATCTTCGAGTGCGTAGATTTTCATACCCGCTTCAACATTACCTTGTACAACGACTGAGCCATCAAAACGAACATGTCCAGTGGATAAATCGACGTTTTTCAATGTGAGAACAGGCGATACCACGATGCCGTTTGGAATAACAATCGGCTGCCCTGTAATCGCTGACAATAATTGATTATTGTCTTCTGGATTCACATAAATGCCACGTTTATCATCGGAAAATGGAATATCTAAACCGCCACTTGGTGGTACTGTTTCACCTAAGATATTTCGTCCCGCTTCGCCCTCTATCGGAGGAATACGTTGCATTAACACGTCGCCTTTGTGAACAATAAGAATATCGCCCAATTCACGATAATCTACGGTGCCTTCAGCATTTATGAGTGGTTGACGTGCTGGAGAGCTGGGAATTAAACTCAAAAATTTTGCATCTACGCCCGCAACGGGTTCAAGTCCTTCTGCAATCAAAAAATCAGTGCAGATTCCTTGTGCCAATACTTCTTGAATCTCTTTAATCGGCGCAATACCAAAAGTAATTCCTTTATTTTCCAATGCTTTTTCTACATCTGCGAACGTCATCGCACAGCCACCAAAATTAGGTGTTAATGAAAAATGTGCTTTCATTTCATCTTCAGAAATAGAAATAATGCAGCTTGCATCACGACGCTCACCGATTTCAAATTCAAATTTTTCGGTTGTTGAGCCGTTATAACGCTCTACTAATTCGCTAATCAAATACGCATTGAGAAACAAATCCGAAAAAGAGGTGATTTTAATACGCTGCCTAATTATTTCAGAGGTAAGTTCAATTTTATCGGCACAAGGCACAACCACAGCCAATAATGTATTACCGTCTACGCTTAATTTAAAACTTAAACCATTTTCCATTGTCATTTTTATTTATAAAACTATTGATTGTTAAACTATTTTTTAATAAAAGTCTTTCGGTTAAAAAACAGCTTGGGGATAAGAACCTAAACGTTTAAACATTGAAACTTGAGTTTTCAA
The DNA here is from genome assembly GCA_037134135.1 of Methylococcaceae bacterium. Lineage (GTDB taxonomy): Bacteria > Pseudomonadota > Gammaproteobacteria > Methylococcales > Methylomonadaceae > UBA10906. Next base: position 9,306 of record JBAXMT010000044.1, read on the forward strand.
TTCATTGATTGCTTGCGCTACATTTTCATTTTCGCTGTGTCCGACAATATCAATAAAAAATACATAATCCCAAAGCCCTTGACGCGATGGGCGGGATTCAATACTTAACATATCGACGTTTGCTTTTGCAAACGGTTCGAGCATTCGATACAACGCCCCTGCTTGATTATTCGTAGAAACCACAATCGTCGTTTTGTCGTGACCTGTGAATGTCGCTAATTGTTTCCCGATAATGATAAAACGCGTGGTGTTGTTAACATCATCTTCGATATTTGCCGCCAAAATGGGCAATTCGTAAATTCCTGCTGCGATGATACCCGCAATTGCAGCTGCGTTGGGATTATTTGCGACTAATCGAGCGGCTTCAGCATTGCTACTGACAGGCGTTTGTCGAGCATTTGGTAAATTTGTTTCAAGCCATTGACGGCATTGCGCTAATGATTGTGTGTGCGAATAAATATCGGTAATTTCACTTAACTCTTTAGCGTGAGTGAGCAGATTTTGCTGCACGCGAATTTCTACTTCACCACAAATTTGCAGCGTCGAATTCAGTAAACAATCTAATGTTTGACTGATTACGCCTTCGGTAGAATTCTCAATCGGCACAACACCAAATGCACAACTTTCATTTTCAACAGCATGAAATACCGCGTTAATACTAGCAACAGGAACAGATTTCACCGCATGACCAAAATGTTTGAAGGTGGCTTGTTGTGAAAATGTACCTTCAGGACCTAAAAATGCCACGTCCAATGGTTTTTCCAATGCTAAACACGCTGACATCAATTCACGAAAAAAACGCATCGCCGTTTCATTCGATAAAGGGCCAGAGTTTAAATCTTGAATGCGCCGTAACACCAATGATTCACGATCAGGGCGATAAAATGAACCCGATTCACCTTGTGCCATTTTAGTTTTGGCGACCTCTTCGGCGTAGCGAGCGCGTTGATTGATGAGCTGCAAAATTTGCGCGTCAACGGCATCAATTTTTTCTCTTAATTCGGCTAAAGGCGTAATGGAAGGCATGGGTAGGTAATAATCCTTTTTAATAGCGTTTAAATAACGAAAAGATACCACATTTTCTATCACGCGACACATTGTCTCAAAAGTGTAACAGCATATTATTTAAAATTTGTGAGCTGGTTCACAGTTTATGATTTTTATAGTTGTATAATTACAGACACTGTAATTCACAATGCGTTAAGTAACGTAATTTTAAGGTAAAACAATGTCAAGTAATGAACGTAATAATGAACAAAATGAAATAGAAACTAATCACGGCATAACATCAGTTAAACCAAATAATTCGACAACGTCTACAACAAATAGAGGTTTTGAAAATTCAACCACTGGTGATGATTATTTGTATGGTCAGACAACAAATGACAAAGTTGATGGTGGTGACGGAGATGATTCTCTTTGGGGTTACAGTGGTAACGATGATTTAAAAGGCGGTAAAGGCGATGACAATCTTGATGGCGGTGACGGCAATGACATATTAGACGGGGGAATTGGCAACGACTCATTAAATGGCGGCATGGGTGACGACCGTTTAACGGGTGGGGGAGATGATGATTCGCTTGATGGTGGTGAAGGTAACGATTATTTAGATGGCGGCATTGGTAACGACGAATTACTTGGTGCAATCGGTAATGATAGATTGCTTGGTGCAAACGGCAATGACTTGATTGATGGTGGTGAAGGCAATGATTACCTGGACGGCGGCGCAAATGATGATTCGATCAATGGTGGTGATGGTGATGATTATTTAGATGGTGGCGTTGGCAATGACGAATTATTTGCTTCAATAGGCAATGACAGATTGCTCGGTGCAAACGGCAATGATTTGCTTGATGGTGGTGAAGGCAATGATTATCTCGATGGCGGCGCAAATGATGATTCAATTGATGCGGGTGATGGTGATGATAAATTACTGGGCGGTACAGGAAACGACTCACTAATCGGTGGTTTTGGAAATGACACACTAGATGGTGGGGCTGGCAATGATTATTTAGATGGTAGTGATGACGGTAATGATAAATTAAGCGGCGGCTTGGGTAATGACACAATTGTTGGTGGTGCTGGAAAAAATGACATGACAGGTGGAGCAGGAAATGATGTTTTTATTTTTTTGAGTGAAAACGATAGCACTGTAGATAAAACAGGGCGCGACATCATTAGAGATTTCAAATCAGGTCAAGATAAAATAGATTTATCTCAATTGGGTATCAATGCTAATTTTATTGGCAATGCAGTATTTAGCGCAACAGATGCGTCGGGTGAAGTGCGTATTGCTAAAGGTGTGCTGTATATCAGTACAAACTCTGATTCTGACCCAGAATTTGCGATTGATTTAACAGGGGTCAAATTATTAACTCAAAATGATTTTATATTTTAATTTTTCACTTTCCTTAAATTATTTAATATGAAAAAAATTATCGCTACATTAGCTCTCGCTACGTTTGCACTCACTGCAAACGCCACAGAAGTTGGTCAACCTGCCCCACAATTTACTTTACCAACCTTAAAAACAGATTCACCCATCGCCTTAAAACAATTCGCTGGCAAAGTTGTTTATTTAGATTTTTGGGCTTCATGGTGTGCGCCATGTAAAACCTCGTTTCCGCTATTAAATAAATTACAAGCCAAACTAAAAGCCGAAGCACAAAATCAAGGTTTTGAAGTCGTGGCGGTGAATTTAGATGAAGATAAAGCACTCGGTGAAAAATTCTTACAAGAAGTGCCTGTTGATTTCACTGTTTTACGCGATGAAAAAGGCGAATGGGCGGATAAATACGTTGTTGAATCCATGCCAACGTCATTCATTATTGATAAAAACGGCGTTGTTCAAAAAATTCACCACGGCTTTAACAGCGACGACATTAAAGAACTCGAAGCAAAAATCACTGAATTGTTGGCAAAAAAATGAAACTTATTGCTCTCATTTTGTTGATTGGATTAACCGCTTGCAGCGAGGTGTTGCCTCGTCAACGCGGTAATTTAGCCTTGCCACAAATGGCTTTCACGCCCGACGCGCTAGAATTTGGTTTGCGTCAACACACCGCATTCAGTAAAGAAGCCGCAAGCGGCGGCTATGGTGGTGGCGGCGGCGGTTGTGGTTGTAATTAACAAGGGAATGAAATGAAAAAAAAGAAAACAACCACTGCGCTCGCCAAATTAAATTTAGCCGCCCTCGCTTTGACTGGCGTGATGCAAGACGCAAATGCTGGTCGCGTTGAAGAAAATTATAACGGCGATTTTCAATACGGACATTATTCTGAAAGCGGCAATCGAATGAGTGTTGATATTTTCGATATGGCGGTTTCTGCGCCGATTGCAAAATCAATGACATTTTCAGCAAGTGCAGTGCGTGATGTAATTTCAGGCGCGTCACCAAAATATAATAAAAAAGACAGTAAAGGCAATGTTGTTCAGGTTCTGAGTGGTGCATCACCGACGAACTGGTGTCATGAATCTATTTGCGATCAACGCGATGGTGTAAATTCAGGCTTAACTTACTTTTTCGATAATGCTGCGCTTAATATCGGCGGCGGATTTTCACAAGAACAAGATTACACCTCACGTTTTGCGAACAGCAATTTGAGTTGGGATTTCAATAAAAAGTTAACCACGTTAAATTTGGGAGGCTCGGTTGCATTTGATATTGTGGAACCTTCAAATGTGAATCCCGATTGCAGCACAGGTATTGTGACAAATGAAGAAACAGGCGATGTCCGAAGTGCGAATTGTCATAAAACTAGCCAGCAATATCTGCTTGGTGTGTCACAAGTTTTGGATAAGAATTCGCTGTTGCAACTCAATATGACGTTCAATTATAGCGACGGTTATTTATCCGATCCGTACAAACAAGTTTTTTTCTATGATACGGCGAATCCACTGCGTATTTCAGATATTCAAAACGATAAACGCCCTCGTCAAAAAACGCAATTTGCGTGGCTCGCGCAATACGTACGACATTTTGAAGTCATGAATAATGCGGCATTACACGCGGATTACCGTTTTGCGATGGACGATTGGGGAATCAATTCACATACGACTGAATTGAGTTGGCATCAACCGATTGGTGCAGGTTGGCAAGTGATTCCGCGTTTCCGTTATTACTCGCAAGACAGCGCAGATTTTTATTCGGCTGTTTTTTCGGGAAAAGGCAAAAACTATGATGCGTATTCAAGTGATTATCGGTTGGCAGGATTTGGCGCAATTTCAGGTGGTTTGAAATTAGCAAAAACGTTTACCGAAGTATCAAAACCGATTGAACAAATGAAGCTGCAAGCAGGTGTTGAATACTACGACCACAGCGCGGCATATCAATTAGGCGGCAATAATTCGGGCAACTTTGCCGATTTTAGTTACTATTTAGTCAATGCTTCTGTGAGTTTGAAATTCTAATGATGAATAAAATTTTTACTATTTTTGTGCTTTGGTTAAGCATTATTTCGTTTGCAATGGCAGACGCGCCAACGGCTGACATCAAAGTTAAAACATTAAACGCGAATTTCCCCGCACAATTCCAAATTGATTTCACTGTTCCCGTTGAACATCACGCCTATTTAGATAAAGGCGACGAGCAAATGTACATTCCTATCACGTTTGATGCGAATGACAGTTTGGCTGGTGCGGGTTTGAAAATTGACGATTTGAAGAAACCAGAAGGCGTTTATGACGCAGAAGTCAAAGCCACGGTGTTGCGTGACACAGGTAAATTTAATTTAACGATTTCTGGTAGTCCGAATGCTGCAAGTTTTCCACTCGCGGTGAAATATCAAATTTGCAACGA
>JBAXMT010000045.1:0-14007 GCA_037134135.1 Methylococcaceae bacterium
ATACCGGCCTGTCACGCCGGTGGTCGCGGGTTCGAGTCCCGTCCGCTCCGCCAATTTTTAAAAACCTCGAACCTTTGGGTTCGGGGTTTTTTTTTGCTTATTACAATGATTTCTTGAGGTGCTGTGTATGCTGACAAAAATTAGAGAAAAATCCCAAGGTGCTTTTGCAGGTGTCATTCTCACTGTCATTTGCGTCCCATTTGTTTTATGGGGAATCAATAACTATATTAATGATGGACAAGAAACTCCTATTGCTTCGGTTGGTAAAAAAGATTTTTATCAACGTGACGTAAATAAAGCCTACGAGAAATATCAACAAAGTTTAGGTGGACTTGCCGTTGACGATAACAATATCAAAGCACAAGCTCTGAGCAAACTCATTAAAGACGAAGTGCTTTTGCAATACGTCCATCAAAAAGGCTTAACGATTACCGATGACACTATTCGGGATTTTGTTTACAGCCTACCTTATTTTCAAACTGATGGTAAATTCGACGAAGCCAAATACAAACAACTTTTATCGTCGCAACGTATGATTTCAACTGAATTTGTGGCGCAAATCAAAAATGCGCTAGTCATGGAACAATTTCAACAAAGTGTTTTAAATAGTAGTTTTGCTACGCCTTACGATATTGAACGCGTTTTAAAAATCCAAAATCAACAGCGCGATGTCGAATACGTCACAATTCCTGTAACCACTTCATCTGAAATACCCAGTGACGACAAAATTAACGTTTATTATCAGGCGCATCAAACGCAATATCAGCTTCCAGAACAAATGTCAGTGGAATATATTGAATTAACGTTGGAAGATTTGGCGAAAACAATTGAAGTTACGGACGAAAAAGTGAAGGCTTTTTATGATGAACAACAAGTCCAATACAGCACGCCAGAACGTCGTAAAATTAGCCATATTCTTTTTGAAATCAATGACAAAAAAGATGAGAAAACTGCTTTAGAAAAAGCTAATAAAGCTAAAGCCGATTTATCGAGCAAAGATTTTACCGTATTAGCCAAAGAATTATCAGACGACAAATTAACAGGCAAAGAAGGCGGTGATTTAGGTTTATTTAGCGCAGGTGTGATGGAAAAAGATTTTGATACAGCGGCAATGTCTTTAAAGCAGGGCGAAATTTCTACGCCTGTTAAATCTCAGTTTGGCTACCATTTAATTAAAGTCACGGAATTAACACCTGCTGAAACGAAACCTTTTGCTAGCGTCAAAACAGAAGTCACAAAGGCTTATCAAAAAGCACAAGCGGAAGATTTGTTTTATCAACAAGGTGAATCTTTGACAGAAATTAGCTATCAAAATTCCGATAATTTGCAAGTTGCCGCAAATCAGCTTCATTTAACAATTAAAAAAACAGGTTTATTCACCAAAACGCAAGGCGATGGCATTGCAGCGGATGAGAAAATTCGTGGTGTCGCATTTACCGATGAAGTATTACAAGACGCAAACAGTACGCCGATTGAAGTAAGTAATGATCGTTTAATTGTGTTGCGTTTGTTGGAACATAAAGCCGCTGAAAATAAACCATTAGCTGATGTTAAAACTGACGTAATTAAAGCCGTTCAAACTGAGCAAGCACAACAAAAAGTGATTGAAACTGCGGCAACAATGAAAGCGAAATTGTTAACGGGTGAAAATTTAGCGAAAATTGCGGCTGATTATAAATTGCCCGTACAAAAAGTTGCGGGTTTAACTCGTATGCAAAAAGACTTCAATGTGATGTTAAATGAAGCGATTTTTAAAGCATCAAAACCCATTGCAGATAAAGCTACGATTTTTACAGTTGCTTTACCGTCACATGAACAAGTGGTTGTGAGTTTGTCTAAAGTTCATGACGGTGCAGCGACAGATGAAGATAAAAAACGTATGGAATTGGCGAAGAAAAACATAGCCAAAGCCATTGGAGACAGCGAATTTAATGCGTTGATTAATACGTTGGAAAGCAAAGCAGATGTTGAAATCAATATGCCGCCGACAACAACTCAAGCACAATAATTATTAAGATACGATTGCCAGCCCTTGTAACACTAAATTTGTTTCAAGGGTTCGCGGTCGCTGTAATTGCGCGGCAATCAATTCCGCATCACCGCCCGTTAAAAACAACGTCGTACTTTTAGGTAAATCGTGCATTACTCGTTCAATCAATCCGCAAGCCGCAAACAATGTTCCATTATAAATTGCTGCTTCGGTTTCAACTGAAAGTCCGATGTGATGCGACGAATTAAATAATGGCAAATCAGCGGTATTAAAGGCGAGGGCAGTTTTCATTAACGTTAGTCCCGCACAAATAAATCCACCCTGATGTTTTCCTTCTGAATTTAAAACATCTATCGTTATTGCGGTACCGCAATCGACTACGCAAACGGGAGAGTTCGTTTTTTGTCGCACTGCAATCAACGCTAACCAACGATCCACACCTAATTTTTCTGATTTTAAATAACCATTTGTAACATCAAATGCTTGTGTTTGTGTGGTTGCAAAATGAATCTGAATCTCAGACCATAATTCTCGCGTTACCGTTGTTATTACGTTCAATAATTCCACTTTACCGACACACGACATGGCAATTTTTTTAGGGCGTAAATCTTGCCACAATGCGCGTAAAGTGGGGGACGTAATTTCAGAATGAGATAGCGTTTGCCCAACGTGTAATTCGGTATTTTCAGCGCACGCCCATTTCAAACGGCTGTTGCCTAAATCGAGCAACAAATTCATGCGCTAAAACTCACTTCACCTGATGCAAATGTTTGAATTGCGCCGTCGTCACGTTGTAATTTTAATAAACCATTTTCGTCGATACCTTGTACGATACCCGTTTTTTTTTGTGAACCGACAAAAAAATTGACCTGCTTTCCGAATAAACAATCGTAGCTGCGCCATTCATTCAGATACGCAACTAAGGTTTTATCCTCAAATGAGGCAGCGATAGGTAATAATTCGTTAAGTAATTGAGCGATTATAAAATTGCGCTCCAAAATCATATCTGGCGCGATTTCATTTAAATTCGTATAGGCTTGCGTAATACTGTCAATGTTTGGTGGTAAATTCAAATTCAGCCCTAAACCAATAACTGCACTTGCGCCGCCATCGTTATTTGACGTAACTTCGATAAGAATCCCACCCAATTTTTTTCCATTACTGTAAATATCATTGGGCCATTTCAATCCAACATTCATAATGCCATTTTGTCGCAAGACACGAATCACGCCCACGCCAATCGCTAAACTCAAACCACTCAAATTCGTGACATTGTTAAATCGCCACAAAAATGAACCGTAAATGTTTTGTCCTTGTTGCGGTGAAATCCATTGTCGTCCATGTCTTCCTTTGCCAGCAGTTTGTTCTTCGGAAAAGCAGACGCTGCCTGACAATACATCGTTTTGAGTGCGCCCCATTAAATAACTATTGGTCGAATCAATACTCGAAAAAATTTCTAAATCGCAAATTAACGACTGAGCAATTTCAGTTAAATGCGTTTTGATTTCATTGCTATTGAGCAGCATTATCTTGCATTTCTTTTTGTTGACGAATTTGCTGTAATTGTTTTTTCGCAACATGCTCACTTAACAAATCGCGATCTATTTCTTTTACATTTATATAATTTACACCGACAAAATAGTCGAAACCTTCATCATTTATATTTTCATGTTTAAAACAATGAATCACTTTTGCGTATGTCACAATAACAACTGCGCTAAGAACTAATAGCATTTTAATTTCTAAATACTGTCCAACTTCCAGTTTTTCTTCACAATCAAAACCAAGACCCGACACACTGATATTTGCATTACGCGTCTTATTTTCAGTGATTTCATTACCGCTTAAACCAATAACCGTTTGTGCGATTAAATTGATTTTAATATCGAGTAATTTTAAATAATCCGCAAAATCAGTATGAATTCGTTCTAATTTTTCATGGATTATGGCGGATTCTTCATTAATCAATTCTAATGCCGAAGCCAACGAACAATTATCAAGTAAACTGGCTTTGGTTTGAATAGGCTTTTGAACTTGTTGCTCATCAATTAAGTGATACGATAAATTGATGGCATCGCTCACGCGAAAAAAGTGTCGTTTTTCTTCCCCGAAGGTTTTGTTGTGTTTCATGGCTTATTTTATTTCCTATCAAAAAGTTATCGTTTTAAACCGCATCTGGTAAACCAAAGCGAATAATTTTTGCAAAGTCGGCAGCATTTAAACTTGCACCACCCACTAATGCGCCATCAACACCTGCTAATTGCATCATAGCGGCGATATTGTCTGGCTTAACATTGCCACCGTATAAAATTCGGACTCGTGCCGCAACTTGTTCTCCGTATAAATCCATCAGCAAATTGCGAATAAAATCGTGAACTTCGGCGATTTGTTCTAATGGCGCGGGTTGTGCGCCTTCGCCAATCGCCCAAATGGGTTCGTAAGCAACAATGACTTCTGACATTGTGTGTCGCGCTACGCCATCTAATCCGATGCGAATTTGTCGTTCCAATAAATTAAATGTTTCGTGAGCGCGACGCGCTTCTCTGTTTTCACCACAGCAAAAAATAACTTGTACGCCATTCGCTAATGCAGCTTGAACTTTACGTTGAATTGCTTCATCACTTTCGCCCGCTCGTTCATTTAATTCAGTTTCCAAAAAGGTTGCCAACCCCGCCAATACATCGCTATTTTGTTCATCTAGCAAGTGTTCAATTGCTGCAAAGACTTGAGGATTGGGTTGTAATTCACGCGATTTTAATTGTGTAAGCGTATGAGTTAAAAAATCTTTCGATAATCGTCGCGCCACACTAGAACTAAAACCAAAGTATTTTCCCAGATTCGCACGACGATCTGAATGTCCAATAATTACACGATCCACGCCAATCGCCGCCAACATATCAGCCGAAATTTCACCTGTAAATGCGCCTTTCGATTCAAAAAATGTATCTTGTGCCAGCAAAAAAACATTGCGTCCAATTCCGTATTCACGCCGCAAAAAATCAGGTTCAATATAATCGGCTAATGTTGATAATCCTGTAAATGGTGGGGCAAAGCCCATATCAACGTCTTTAACATCACGGCATAAATCAAAAAGCCGCGCCGCTAATGCCACACCCGCACGCGGAATTAAATTCATTTTCCAATTACCCGCTAAAAATGGACGAATCGCGCTCGGGTCGCCATGTTCAGCAGGAGTTTTACGCCACTTATTTGCAGTGAGTTGACGATAATAATTTCGATAAGGTGGTGTGATAATTTTTGACGCGCTCATTTTAAACTCCCACATCTTTACAATTCAATTTCTAGTCCATCGTAAGCGACTTCAATGCCAGCCGCATCAAGCATTTTTCGTTCAGCTGAATCATTATCTAAAATCGGATTGGTATTATTGATGTGAATTAAAATTTTTCGTGCATTATTTACGCCGTTTAAAACTTCAATCATGCCGCCTGCACCTGATTGTGGTAAATGCCCAATTTCACGAGCGTGTTTATGACTAATGCCTTGTGTGACCATTTCGTCGTCAGTCCAAAACGTACCGTCTACCAATAAACAATCAACACTTTGCAATGCGTCCATAACGTGCGGTTCGATTTCCCCTAAACCTGGTGAATAAAAAACTTTTTTGTCGGTCGAAATTTGTTCAATGATTACGCCGATATTGTCGCCGTCATGTGGATTATGGCGGTGAGGAGAGTAGGGCGGGGCTTTGCTTTTCAACGCTTGCGTGTAAAAACGTAAATCCGCAATTGCGGGAATTTCAAAACTGCTGCCATCGACAGGAATGTCGTGATGATTCACGGTGCAATAATCTTTCAACATGGTGAATAGTGGAAAACCAGTTGTTAAATCTTGTTTCACCATTTCAGTACAATAAATATCCAGCGGTTTACCTTCGCGTAACATCAATAAACCTGTGGTGTGATCGATTTGGCTATCAATTAACATCACCGCTTTGATGCCTGTATCGCGAATGCCATTTTGTGGTTGAATCGCAGGGAACGCTTCGAGTTGAGCGCGAATATCGGGCGACGCATTGAACAATAACCAGTTTTTATCATCTGTACTAATGGCGATTGATGATTGTGTACGCGCTGTACCATTCATTTCACCACGGCGAATGCGGTGACAATTATGGCAATTACAATTCCATTGGGGAAAACCACCGCCTGCTGCTGAACCTAAAACTCTAATTTTCATTGTGAAACTCCTAAAGAAATAAAACCCGAAAAAAAAGGGGCAATCAGCCCCTTTTTTTCATTCAAAAATCGATAAAAAATTAACGATTGTAAATGTACATTGTAACTTCAAAACCGAAACGTAAATCGGTATAACGTGGTGTTTCCCATTTCATAATCGTGACCCCTGAAAGTTTTTATAATATGTTTCAGCTTGCTAAATCTAAGCTGCGGCGAAGTATAAAAGGATTCGTTTTTTTACGCAACATTTCCAAATTAGTCATCTTGGCTGTAAGAGCTGTAATGACTAGGATTAGCGCAATTTTGAAAACGCGAATACTGCCCTTGGAACATTAACCTGACCGTACCAAGTGGACCATTTCGTTGTTTACCAATAATCAATTCCGCTGTGCCTTTGTCGGGACTATTTTCGTTATAAACTTCATCGCGATAAATAAATAAAATCAAATCCGCATCTTGTTCAATCGCGCCAGAATCCCGTAAATCAGACATTACGGGACGTTTATTCGGACGCTGTTCTAAATTCCGATTGAGTTGTGATAATGCAATTACAGGTACGTTTAACTCTTTCGCCAACGCTTTCAAACCGCGTGAAATATCTGAAATTTGTTGCACACGACTTTCACCGCTGGTGGGTGAATTCATCAACTGCAAATAATCTACGACAATTAAACCTAATTGCCCGTGTTCTCGCGCTAAACGTCTTGCTCTTGCCCGAATTTCACTCGGCGTAAGCGCAGCACTATCATCAATAAAAATCTTTGTGCTATTTAACATCGTCAACGCCATCGTTAAGCGTGGCCAATCGTTATCATCTAAATCACCTGAACGTACACGCTGTTGTTCAATACCACCTAGCGACGACATCATCCGCATAACAATCGCATCACCTGGCATTTCCATACTGAATACCGCGACGGGTTTTTCATTTTTAATCGCAAAGTTTTCAGCGATATTCATCGCCACCGTAGTTTTACCCATCGACGGTCTACCAGCAACAATAATTAAATCAGACGGTTGCAAGCCAGAAGTCAGCGTATCCAAATCATCGAAACCTGTTGATGCTCCTGTCATTGAACCATCGAGTTCTGCGAGTAATTCAATTTTTTCAATCGTTTTTTTCGCCAATGCCCGAATACCAACAAAACCACCTTCATCGGATTTTTGCGTTTGTTCAGCGATTTTGAAGACTAATTTTTCTGCATTTTCGAGTAGCTCTTGCGTCGATTGTCCTTCAGTCTGATAAACCGAATTCGCAATCGTTGTTCCCGCGCTAATCAATTGGCGCAACACCGATTTGTCACGCACGATATTAGCGTAAGCAGCAACATTCGTGGCGCACGGCGTATCTTTTGACAACACAATTAAATAAGACAAACCACCAACCGCGTCTAAATGTCCTAACGATTTCAATGATTCTGACAGCGTAATAATATCAAACGGAATTTGTTGTTCGGCTAATTGGGCGATGGTGCGAAAAATAAGTTTGTGCGAACGCAGGTAAAAATCGACTTCCGAAATTTTATCGGCAACTGTATCCCATGCGCCATTTTCAATAATTAACGACCCCAAAACAGACTGTTCAGCATGTATAGAATTCGGTGGGGATTTTAGAGAATCGAGGGTGTGATCTCGTTCAAGTAAATAGCTTTCTGACATGGTTGCTCTGGATAATGAATCAAATCAATACGGCGAAAAAAAGCGCGGTTTCTTCGTTAAACCACGCTTTGTTAATCTTTCATTTTTTTTTTATTTCTCTGTGAATTCGAGCAGAAGTTTAGCAGAAAAGTCATTGCTAAACTACGTTGACAGATGGCAAAAAATCGTCATTACATCGTGAAAACTTCACCTTGTTTTTAGCGTTATTACCCGCATAATAGTAACGACGCAACAGCGTTTCCTTTTATAAACAACAATCTCGGAGTATACAAAATGGCAGTTTCATTAAGCAAAGGCGGCAACGTTAATTTAAGTAAAGAAGCCCCAAACTTGAACAAAATCGTGGTGGGTTTAGGTTGGGCAGAGCGTTCAACAGACGGCGCGGCATTCGATTTAGACGCAAACGCTTTTTTATTAAAAGCAGATGGTAAAGTGCGTAACGATGGCGATTTTTGTTTTTATAACAATAAAATTGTCGCTGACGGTGCGGTTCAACACGCTGGTGATAATAAAACTGGAGCGGGTGAGGGCGATGACGAAACAGTTAAAGTTGAATTATCAAAAGTACCAGCGGACGTAGATAGAATTACATTTTGCGTCACAATTCACGAAGGCGAAACCCGTCACCAAAATTTTGGTCAAGTTAGAAATGCTTACATTCGCGTAATTAACGAAGATGGCGGTGTGGAATTAGCTCGTTACGACTTGAGCGAAGATGCGTCAGTTGAAACTGCCATGATTTTCGGCGAATTATATCGTAACGCAGGCGACTGGAAATTCCGTGCCGTTGGACAAGGTTTTGCAGGCGGATTAGCTCCTTTAGCAACTTCATTTGGTGTAAGTGTTTAGGATTAAAAATGGCAATTAATTTAGAAAAAGGGCAGAAAATTTCGCTCGAAAAAGAATCTGGTAAAACGCTCACGAAAGTTGTGATGGGTTTAGGCTGGGACGCAAAATCGTCGGGCGAGAAAAAAAGTTTGTTGGGCGGCTTATTTGGTGGCGGTGCAAACGAAAGTGCCATTGATTTAGATGCGTCTTGCATTATGTTTGCTGGTAACAAACCTGTTGATGCGGTTTTTTTCGGTCAACTAAAGAGCAAAGACGGAAGCGTTTCTCACAGTGGTGATAATCGTACAGGCAAAGGCGATGGCGACGACGAGCAAATTGTCGTGGATTTAAGTCGCGTACCTGAATCTGTGACGGCATTAGTGTTCACAGTAAATTCATTTACTGGGCAAACATTTGACTTGGTTGAGAATGCTTATTGTCGTTTGCTCGATGGTGGTAATCAAAATGAAGTTGCGCGTTACACATTAAGTTCACAAGGCGCACATACCGCGCAAATTATGGCGAAACTGTATCGACATAATGGTGAATGGAAAATGCACGCGATTGGTGAAAATGCGACAGGTCGCACGATTAACGATTTGTTCCAACCGATTAGTTTGTTGTTATGAAACGTTCAATGAAAATTTTAGCGGCTGGTTTGTTGGCGACATTTTCATTTTCCGCCATCGCAGATGAAATTGGCGAAGTTTCAACGACGTTTAATCTTCTTAGTCCAAACAGCAAAATTGTGATTGAAGCCTTCGACGATCCCGAAGTAGCTGGTGTAACGTGTCATGTTTCAAAAGCAAAAACGGGTGGTGTCAAAGGTGCTGTTGGTTTGGCGGAAGACCCGTCAGAAGCCTCGATTGCGTGTCGGCAAATCGGTGCGATTGATGTCAGTAAATTAGGTAACTTGAAAAATGGCGATGTCGTTTTTAAAGAAAATCGCTCGTTGATTTTCAAAACCTTGCAAGTAGTGCGTTTCTTAGATAAAAAACGAAATGTGCTGATTTACTTGGTTTACAGCGATAAATTGATTGACGGTTCACCGAAAAATTCGATTTCTTCGGTACCGATTATGAAGTGGAATTAAACCGCTTTAAAACAAAAAGGCTCAAAGCATTACGCTTTGAGCCTTTTTTCATTTAGCGATTTAAAAAACTTACTTCGCTGCAGTCGAACGATAATACTCAATCGCTGCGCCCACGCCGCTACCTGCTCTGATGTTAAATCCACAATCTAACATTGCCATTTCAGCCCCAGCAATTGCGCCCAACATCGAAACGTCATTCATATCGCCCATGTGACCAATACGGAAAACTTTGCCCATCACTTCTGATAAACCGCCACCGAGTGAAATGTTGTAACGGTTAAACGCAGTGCCAATCACTTCGCGGGCATCTTTATCCGCTGGCACAACAACGGCTGTAACGGTGTTTGAATAGAAGCCTTCTTGAGCGCAAGTTGTTAATCCCCATGCTGCAACGGCACGACGCACACCTTCACCTAAACGGAAATGACGCGCATAAACATTGTCTAAACCTTCGGCAAACAACATATCTAACGATTTACGCAAACCGTACAACAATGGCAAATTCGGTGTGTAAGGCGTGTAGCCCGTCGCGTTGTTGGTGATTTGGTCTTTTAAATCCAAGAAACAACGTGGGAAAGTTGAGGTTTCTGCGGCTTTCAAGGCTTTCGCGCTGAAACCTAAAAACGCGCCGCCTGCTGGCAACATGAAACCTTTTTGTGAACCGCTGATAATTGCGTCCACGCCCCATTCGTCCATTTTGAACTCAATACTTGCAACCGAACTCACGCCGTCAACAAACATAAATGCTGGGTGATTTGCTGCGTCCATCGCTTTGCGAACGCCAGCAACGTCAGATGTAACACCTGTTGAGGTTTCGTTATGGGTAATTAAAACCGCTTTGATTTCGTGCGCGGTATCTTCTTTTAAACGCGCTTCTAATTTGTCGAGTGGAACGCCTGTACCCCAAGGTTCTTCGTGCAATTCGACTTGAAAACCTAAACGAGTTGCCATATTCGCCCACAAATGTGCGAATTGCCCAAAACGATAAATCAATACTTTATCGCCTTGATTTAAAACGTTAGTGAAAGCCACTTCCCAACCAGCAGTACCTGTTGCAGGAAAAATGAACGCTTGACCAGTAGTTGTACCGAAAACTTTTTTCAAATCTTCTAATAAAGGCGCGAACAATTTTGGAAACACGGGTGAACGGTGATCTTCCATCGGAACGTGCATTGCATTTAAAACTTCGTTCGGAACGTTTGTAGGTCCTGGGATATAGAGGTGGTTACGACCAGCCATGATTTTCTCTCTTATAGTTTGATGGTTGAAAAACGCGCAATCATGACATAGCGACCTTTAATCAGCAAGATTAGCGACACATTGATTTTTCTATCAGCTTTCGTGTGGTTGGTGACTTATTTGCGTTACGCTGATTCGCTCAACAACGATTTAGCGTAAATGATAGATAACAATTGAGCGCAATCTTCATGTAAATCTGCCCATGCTGTATTTAGAGTTAAACGCACCAATGCCGCAGTTGGCAAAAGTTTTTTTGTATCGGGTAATGCAGAAATTCCCACCAAATGAATCAATAAATTTTCCAATTCTGGATTATGCCCTACCAATAAAACACGTTGCGTTGTTTCGGGGCAGCTCGCTAAAACCATTTTTAATTGTTCGATGCCTGTTGCGTATAAGCGCGAATCTTCTTGAATCACCAAGCCCGCAACATTTAATTCTTGATAAATAATTCGTACTGTTTCAATTGCCCGTTTTGCGGGGGAACTAAGTAATGCGTCTGGAATTAAATGTTGTGTTTTTAGCCACGCGCCCATATTTTTTGCATCACGTTTGCCACGTTTTTTAAGCGGGCGATCAATATCGCTAACATCAATTTTTCGGTTTGATTTTGCGTGTCGAAGTAACCATAACTCTTTCATAAACTTTTCCTTAACGCCATTCTAATCGGTATAAATCTTCACGGCGTTTGGCTAAATTTTGTGCCGCACCGCGTGTTCTTGCTTGTTTTAATAAATCTAAATTCACATCTGCAATTAACGTCATTTCAGTATTTGGTGTTGCTTCTGCCAAAATCGCATCGTGTGGAAATGAGAAATCACTTGGACTAAAAATCGCTGCTTGTGCATATTGAATATCCATATTTTCAGCGTGCGGTAAATTCCCCACACTACCTGTAATGGCTACGAAACATTCATTTTCAATGGCGCGTGCTTGAGAACAATAACGAACGCGCAAATACGCATTTTTCGTGTCTGTCCAAAAAGGGACAAAAAGAATTTGTGCGCCTTGCAATGTCGCCAATCGCGCCAATTCTGGAAATTCAGAATCGAAACAGACTAACACCGCAATTTTGCCGCAATCTGTGTCAAATACTTTAAGCGCGTCGCCACCTTGTACACCCCAGCAACTGACTTCGTCTGTCGTCACATGAATTTTATATTGCGCTTCAAATGTACCATCTCGACGTAACAACCACGAAACATTGTAAAGCTCGTGATTACTGTATTCTGGCAATGAACCTGCAATGATGTTGATATTGTAAGACATCGCCATTTCAAGTAAGCCATTACGAATTTCACTACTGAAACCTGCCAATGCCCGAATCGCATCGGGTGGATGTTTGTCGTTAAATAATCCCATCAACGGCGCACTCATGTATTCAGGGAATAACACAAAATCAGCGTGATAACCTGCAACAGCATCAATAAAAAATTCCGCGTGTTTTAATAATTCTTCAACGCTGGTTAACGTTCGCATTTGCCATTGCACGACACCCAGTCGAATTACACTTTTTTTAGACGCGCCAACCGTAGGTTCTGTGTCGTTATAATCTAAATTTACCCATTCAAGTAATGTCGCAAACCCAAACGATTCTTTGTCGATAGGTAAATAATTCGTTAATAATTTACGAACGTGAAAACCGTTAGCTAATTGAAATGATAAAACAGGGTCGAAAATTTCACGATTTTTAACTTCTTCAATGTAACGCACAGGCGTTAAATTTTCTGCATATTTGGAATAACCAGGAATTCGTCCACCCGCGATAAATCGGCGTAAATTTAAATTACGGCACAATTCTTTTCGGGCATCGTAAAGTCGTCTACCTAAACGCAAGCCACGATATTTTGGATGCACAAAAATATCCACGCCATAAAGCGTGTCACCCTCAGGATTATGATGGGTTAAATAGCCATCACCCGTAATTTGCGCGTAAGTGTGAGCGTCACCAAATTGGTAATAATCCACCACCATACTTAATGCAGCCGCAACTAAAACGCCGTTATCTTCAATAACGATTTGCCCTTGAGCAAAGCGCGTAATTTGGGAAATGTATTGGTCTTTTTTCCATGCACCACCCAAATTATCGTAAACGTGTTCCATTAAAACCGCTAAATTATCGTAATCATCTAGCGTTAAATTGCGGAGTAAAAGTTTATGTTTTTTATGTTTAGTTCTTTTCATAGTCTTTAGATTGTAATATTCATTTTTGACAATGAAATGACATCAATTATTTTTGCCAAATATAGCACGATTTATTTCAATCAAATCCTTTAAAAATCAAAATGATATTTGATTTATCAAATAAATAACATGAGCTTGACGCTGTATCGTAATTGAATCGACACGCAACTGAAATAGAACCTCGTTAATCTTTTATCTAGTTTTAAATTTATATGGGACATTAGATGCCACATTTTGCAAGTTTCAATAATATATCTGCTCAATTCGATTCGTTAATCCATGATAATCGCCAGCATTCGGAAATACATATTCCTGTTTCCAGCAAACATTATATTTCTGCGTCAATTACTCGCATTGGTTTGTTTAAAACGGGAGGAATTAACGTTGAGTTAGTGAGCATCAATAAATCTGGGGCGTTATTTAGCACACCACATCATTCGCTGATTAAATCACTAGAAAAAGATATAACGATTGAATTGCAGTTGAGCGGACAGCATTTTGAATACGAAGCGCACGTTGTTCGTCAAGACTCAATCAACAATTTGTACGGCATTAAATTTACCGAATCCATTGAAGCGGTGGATAAGTATTTGGTATCGCTTAATGTTCATCCGCAACACGAATTAAATATGTTCCCCGACAACAGTTCCGTGTGGTTGGATTTAGTACCAGTGCCAGCTTAAAAATGGTCACACAAAAAAGCGCGAATTTTTCGCGCTTTTTTTGTGTGCGTTTCAAATAGTTGTATCTTTTAAATGTATCAAACAACAATTTAAAAAACTCACTCAGCAAATCACACCGTTTCATTAAGCATT
>JBAXMT010000046.1:0-13650 GCA_037134135.1 Methylococcaceae bacterium
ATTGCTACAATCATCAAACAGTGGTTACACCTTCCCTATTAGTGGTGATTTATGAAAGTTCAGGAAAAAATACGTTCGATGCGTGAATCTAAGAATTGGTCACAAGAAGAAATGGCAACCAAATTGAATATGTCGGTTAATGGCTATTCAAAAATTGAACGTGGCGAAACAAATCCTCACATTTCAAAATTAGAACAAATCGCCAAAGAATTGAACGTAGATTTACTTGAGTTGATGTCACACGGTAAAAGTGTTTATTTAATTACAGATAACAGTAATCACGGTTGCAACGTAATCGGTTCATCTGCCGAAATCGCCTTTGAAATTCAAAAATTAAAATCTGACCTTGAACACAAAAACGAAATTATTGAGTTACAAAAACGTGATATTTTGCGATTAGAAGAAATGCTTGAGTTAATGAAATCTGTGAATTTGGAGCGAACATGAAATCAAAATTAGTTGTTGCAGCACTTTTATTGGCGTTACCTTTTATGGCAAACGCTGACCGATATGGACATCACCGAGGACATGGACATCATCGCGGTGGTAATCAGTGGATTGCACCCGCCATTATTGGTGGCGCGATTGTGGGTTCAGCAATATATGGCATTACTCGCGATGATGAACCGCAATATGAAAATAATGACAGAATTTACCGTCGAGAATTAACGCAGCGTGAAATTCGAGAAGAACAATTAAGACAGCGTGAAATAGAACTTGAACACCGTGAACACCGTGAACACGAGTATTACGAACGCCAAAATCGCGCCCGTGGTTACAACCGTGAAAATTGCAAAGAGTATTATCGCGATGATGGCAATTCAAATTATTACTCAAGAAATTGCTGGTAACGTGGATAAGTCAGCAATTTTGAATAATATCATTCGCGCATGAGCTGATTTTGCTAGAATAGCGCAAACAAACACAGTACGGATTAGCTGCATCGTTGGCTAATCCGATTTTTTTATCGTTAAATTACAAAAAAGAAGCCCGTGGATTTAAAACATATTAGAAACTTCTCCATCATCGCGCACATTGATCATGGCAAATCAACGCTCGCAGACCGTTTCATTCAACTTTGCGGCGGTTTATCTGACCGCGAAATGTCGGCACAAGTGCTTGATTCAATGGATATTGAAAAAGAGCGTGGCATTACGATTAAAGCGCAAAGCGTCACGCTGGACTTCAAAGCGGCTGACGGCGAAACGTATCAATTAAATTTTATCGATACGCCTGGACACGTTGATTTTTCGTATGAAGTGTCACGTTCTTTAGCGGCTTGCGAAGGTGCATTATTAGTCGTTGATGCCGCTCAAGGCGTGGAAGCGCAAAGCGTGGCAAATTGTTACACCGCGATTGAACAAGGCTTAGAAGTTGTGCCTGTTTTAAATAAAATCGATTTACCATCGGCTGAACCCGAACAAGTCAAAAATGAAATCGAAGAAGTTATTGGCATTCCTGCTGACGAAGCGTTGATGATTAGCGCGAAAACAGGTTTGGGCGTAAAAGACGTTTTAGAACAACTCGTTTTAAAAGTACCTTGTCCCGTTGGCGACGCAGACGCACCGTTACAAGCGTTAATTATTGATTCATGGTTTGACAGTTATTTGGGTGTCGTGTCTTTAGTTCGGATTATGAACGGCAGCATCAAGCGCAAACAAAAAATCACGATTATGTCCACGGGCAAATCCTTTTTGGCTGAAAAAGTGGGCGTTTTCACGCCAAAGCGCGTTGAAAAAGAAATTTTAAACACGGGCGAAGTGGGATTTTTAGTCGCGGGTATTAAAGATATTTTCGGTGCGCCCGTTGGTGACACGGTAACGTGGACAGACAATCCTGCTGCTGAACAATTAACAGGTTTTCAACGCGTTCAACCGCGTGTTTTTGCGGGTTTATATCCTGTGAGTTCAGATGATTACGAAGGTTTGCGTGAAGCCTTAAATAAATTAAATTTGAATGATGCGTCATTGCAATTTGAACCTGAAACATCACAAGCATTAGGTTTTGGATTCCGCTGCGGATTCTTGGGAATGTTGCACATGGAAATTGTGCAAGAACGCCTCGAACGTGAATACGACGTAGATTTAATTACTACAGCACCGACGGTAATTTACGAAGTCATTACGCAAACGGGTCAAACTATCATGGTAGATAACCCCGCAAAATTACCTGAAAACGGCACTGTTCAAGAAATTCGTGAGCCAATCATTCGCGCCAACATTCTTGTGCCAGAAACGTATGTCGGAAATGTGATTACGTTGTGTATCGAAAAACGCGGCGTTCAAAAAGATATGCAATACGTTGGACGACAAGTGTCGTTACATTACGAAATGCCGTTGAACGAAGTCGTACTCGACTTTTTCGACCGTTTGAAATCGGTTAGCCGTGGGTTTGCGTCGTTTGATTATGAATTTTTGCGTTTCCAAGTTGCGTCGTTAGTGAAATTGGACGTACTTATTAACGGCGAAAAAGTCGATGCGTTATCGAGCATTGTGCATCACGATTTAAGCGTGAAACGGGGACGTGATTTAGTCGAAAAAATGAAAGATTTAATTCCGCGCCAAATGTTTGAAATTGCGATTCAGGCGGCGATTGGTTCCAAAATTATCGCTCGCTCAACCGTAAAAGCCATGAGTAAAAACGTATTGGCGAAATGTTACGGTGGCGATATTTCGCGGAAGAAAAAACTACTCGAAAAACAAAAAGCAGGTAAAAAACGCATGAAACAAGTGGGAAATGTTGAAATCCCACAAGAAGCATTTTTAGCAGTTTTGAAATTAAACAAAGAATAACGGCGGCGATGATGGATTTTGATTTTTCGTTTTTTTTATTTGTAGCGACAGTGGTAACGGGTGTTATTTGGGGGGCGTATGCGTGGTATTTAAAACGCCAAAATATCCCTTATGATATTGAAAAAGAACCGATTTTAGTTGAGTACGCACATTCGTTTTTTCCCGTTGTGTTGATTGTATTTTTATTGCGGTCATTTATTGCTGAACCATTTCGGATTCCGTCTGCCTCGATGATGCCGACGTTGTTAGTAGGCGATTTTATTTTGGTGAATAAATTTACTTACGGTATTCGTATTCCTGTGATTAACAAAAAAGTCATTGAATTAAACACGCCACACCGTGGTGATATTGTTGTTTTTCGTTATCCAAAAAATCCAGAAGTCGATTACATTAAACGTTTGATTGGTTTGCCACACGATAAAATTACTTATATCAACAAACGATTAACGGTGAATGGTCAGGCGATTCCAGAAACTGCATTGGGTGAATTTCAAGGTGTAGGACAAGGCGAAGAAATGACAGGCGCAGCGAATTTCTTGGAAAATCTAACTGGCGTTGAACATCAAATGCTGAATCGTGACGGCGTGGAATCAGTGGAATTTACTTACACCGTTCCCGAAGGTCAGTATTTTATGATGGGTGACAACCGCGACAACAGTAACGACAGTCGTTATTGGGGAACGGTTCCCGAAGAAAATTTAGTGGGCAAAGCATTTTTCATTTGGATGAGTTGGGATTGGCAACACAAAGGTGTTGATTTTTCACGCATTGGGACAGTTTTGAAGTAAATGACAAAAAAACCAGAATTATTAAGTAGAAAATTGGGGTTGGTTTTTAACGACCCGAAATTGTTTGTGCGTGCATTAACACATCGCAGCGCGAGTTCCAGTAACAATGAACGACTAGAATTTTTAGGTGATGCGATTTTAGGTTTTGTCATTGCCGAACAATTATATATTTTGTTCCCAGATGCTCCCGAAGGCGTATTAAGCCGTTTACGCGCCAGTTTAGTGAATCAACGTTCATTGGCGGAATTAGCGCGTGAACATAATTTAGGCGATTATTTATTGCTCGGTTCAGGTGAACTAAAAAGCGGTGGTTTTCGTCGTGATTCGATTTTATCCGACGCTGTCGAAGCGATTATTGCTGCACTCTATCAAGATCAAGGAATGCCAGCGTGTCAAAAATGGGTGGTCGAATTATTCGCTGAAAAATTAAAAAATTCATCATTGAACACGGGGAAAAAAGACCCTAAAACTCGTTTGCAAGAATTCATGCAAGCCAAACAATTAGAATTACCTCAATACGAATTGTTGACGGCATCGGGTTTAGCACATGAGCAAACATTTAAGGTTCAATGCAAAATTTCGTTATTGTCATCGCCCAGTATCGGCGCAGGCGTAACCCGTAAAGGCGCGGAACAAGCTGCTGCCGACATCCTCCTCGAATTATTAGCTAAGGAATACAAAATATGAATTGCGGTTACGTCGCGTTAATTGGTCGCCCAAACGTGGGCAAATCGACTTTAATGAACCATTTGCTTAAACAAAAAATTAGCATTACCTCTCGCAAACCACAAACCACGCGCCATCGAATTGTCGGTATCAATACCACAGAAGCGGGGCAAGCCATTTACATGGATACACCTGGTATGCACGCTGACCAGAAAAAAGCGTTGAATCGTCAACTTAATCGCACGGCTGACAGCGCGTTAATGGGCGTGAATGTCGTAGTGTGGCTCATCGACGGATTAGCATTTCAAGAATACGACGAAGTGATTTTTGAAAAACTGAAACAAGCAGGTTTGCCTGTGATTTTGGCAGTCAATAAAATCGATCGCGTTGTAGACAAAGACAAAGTTTTTGCTTTTTTTGCAGCGGCGCAAGAACGTTTTCCCTTTCACGCGATTCTTCCGATTTCTGCTTTAAAACGTATTCATTTGGATGAATTAGAAACTGAAATTATGGGGTTATTGCCAGAAGGCGATTTGATTTATCCCGCAGATCAAATTACTGATAGACCTGAACGTTTTTTGGTGGCTGAAATTATTCGTGAAAAATTGATGCGGCGTTTAGGTGCAGAATTACCGTATGAATTAACAGTTGAAATTGAACGTTATGAAGAACTCGAAAATATAAGCAAAATTTACGCGATTATTTGGATTGAGCGTATGTCTCAAAAAAGTATCATCATAGGTACAGAAGGCGAAATGCTGAAAAAAGTCGGTACGGATGCGCGACTTGATATTGAACGATTGATTGGGCAAAAAGTCTTTTTACAACTTTGGGTAAAAGTGAAAAAAGGTTGGTCAGATAATGAACGCGCTTTGCACAGTCTAGGTTATCAAGATTGATTCCAACCGAATTTTGAACATAAAAAGAAAGAAGGAAAATTTCAAAATACGTTGATAAAAAAGACCAACAATGCTGGCTTTGGGACGAAGAACCGACGCGGTTTATTATCTCCACAGAGTTGAAACAACTCCGAATGTAATTTAAAGAACGCGACCCTAAAAAGTCGCGTTTTTTTGTTTGAAATTCAAAAATTACAACACCATCGAAACCACCAACACAATCACGACAATAAACATAATCGTAAAAAGCGCACCGCCAATTAAATAGGAAGATAGCGAACCATGTTGAAAATCTTGCTCACGATTTTTATTACTTTGAATGCCTATTGCCGCAGCAAAAACGCTTTTAGCGACTTGAAGAATGCTTGGTTTTGACATCATTTTTCTCCGTTTTAACAATATGTGATGTTTCCGCTGGCAAGCCCGCGAATTCAAATAATAAATCTAATTCTTTACTGTTTAATTCCTGACATTTTCCCGTGCGTAGACCATCTGATAAAACGACAGGCCCATAACGCACACGCATTAAACGACTGACCACCACATTTTGAGCTTCCCATAAACGGCGGACTAAGCGATTTCGACCTTCGCTGACAATAACGTGATACCACTTATTCGCACCTTCTCCACCCATAAAATAAATTTGGTCAAATTTCGCTTCACCGTCTTCAAGTTGCACACCTTGTTTGAGTAATTCAATTTTTTCAGCGGGTACTTCACCTAAAATTCTTACCGCATATTCACGTTCAACTTCGGTAGACGGGTGCATCAATTTATTTGCTAATTCGCCATTATTTGTAATCAACAACAAACCTGACGTGTTCACATCTAATCGTCCAACGGCAATCCAGCGCGACGTATCTAATTTTGGCAACGACGCAAAAATTGTTGGGCGACCTTGTGGATCTTGGCGCGTCACAATCTCACCTGTCGGTTTGTGATAAATCAACACGCGTGTGGGTTGCATTGCAAATTTTTCCCAATTCAACACGCGGTCATTGAGCTGTAAATAATCGCCTGCTTTTAAATGTGCGCCTTGTTTGACTAAAACACCATTAATTTTCAAACGCCCTTCCGTAATCCAGCGTTCAATCTCACGTCGTGAAGCTACACCGCCACGCGCCAACACTTTTTGGATTCGTTCACCATCTTTTGAAAACTCTACATCAACCAAACGTTTTTCAACAGGTTCTCTTCTACTGACGGTATTTGGGCGCACATTTTCACGACGTAATTGGCTCGCTGGTTTATTTGGCTGTTTTCTATCGCGTAATGCGACAGGTTTGTTCATTTGTTTTGTTCTCACGTTTTTCCTATAAAAAGTGGCATTTATTTTTTTACTGTTGTTGTAGCAGCTGCACCGCCACTGACTAATCGAACACCAACGGCATTTCCTTTATTTGCTGGTGCGTTATAACCATTGAAAAAAACAACAGTCCACGCAGAAATCGCATCTAATTTTGCGGTAGTTGACGATACTGTTCCAGTGGTTGGTTTTGTTGGTGCTATCGCAACAGGCGTTACTGGTGTTGTGGTGCCTGTACTTGTAGTCGCAGTAGTAGTTGTTCCTGTTGTAGTGCCAGTCGTAGCAGTTGTTGTACCTGTTGTCGTGGTGCTTGTACCTGTAGTGCCAGTTGCACCAGTAGCGGTTGTTGTGGCTGCTGTACCTGTTGTTGTAGTGGCAACTGCTTTAGCAATCACAACAGGTAAATTAACGGTAGAAGATGTCCAAAACCAATCACTTTTGGTATTGGGAAATTTTACCGTATCAATCGTTGGAGATGTAGGCGAACCTGTGCAAATATCACCTTTTTCATTTGCAC
The DNA here is from genome assembly GCA_037134135.1 of Methylococcaceae bacterium. Classification (GTDB taxonomy): domain Bacteria; phylum Pseudomonadota; class Gammaproteobacteria; order Methylococcales; family Methylomonadaceae; genus UBA10906. The sequence continues at coordinate 6,969 of JBAXMT010000046.1, forward strand.
TAAATGCTCTTGATTTTTTATCAGAGCATAAAACTAAACTTTCAAGCTCCGCTTTTGTTGGTAATCGCCAATTCGTCAAACCGCATAAACCTTCTGCATTTACCGTGTTGATATAATCATAAGTATTACATTTGCTGGTTCCGTGACACGTTCCACCATGTTCAACACCTGCGTAACCTCCATTTTTACTTGCATCTGGTTCATACCAACTATATGTCCAATCTTTGTCATGCAGGAGGCTATCATTCGTTTTAACTTCCCACATCAAACCATTTTTATCAGCACTACACCCAGTTTTATTTGTTGTTGTGGTTGTAGTCGCGGAAGTCGTTACGGGAGCAGCAGGAACATTAACCACAACTGTTTTTGTTGCTGAAACAAGACTTACTGCATCACTGTAATCATAAGCATTTGCTGTCCAAGTATAAGACCCTGCAGGATTGTAACTATGTGAAAAAATCACACTTTCACCTTCTGCTAAATTTAATGAATCGCCCGTGCTATCACCCCAATCCATACTAATCAATCGTAAATCACTATTGGCATCAGTTGCAGAGAGTGTAACGGTATAATTTGCATCTACATTGGCGGTAGTTAATCCACCACTAACTATGCTTAATGTAGGAGGAACGTTTGGGGGAATAACAGGTGTGACTTCAAAATTTCCTGTCACTTTGTTACTTTTCAATACATTTTTGCTGTCGTAAATACCAATGGTATAAAGCGACGATTTTACAGATGGTGTGGCGACATAATTAAAGCTCGTTCCTGCAACGGTTGCTCCAGTATCTTTCATTGTAATTAAGCCGTTGCCGTAATAAATTTTTACGCTGTAACCCGTCGGCAATGGACTATCTAATGTGGCTGCGAATGTGATGGATGTTCCTTGTACAACTGATGATGGTGATGGCGGAACATCTGTGACAACAGGAATAGCAGCGAGTAAAAATTTTGTATCAATCGGCGTGGTAGGTGTACCAAATGCAAATGCTCGAATATCAGAAAGACTACTTGCACCAGTGGCATTGAGTGCTTCAACCCGCCAATAATAATTATTGTCTGGTTTTAAAAGCGCATTTGTATCTGCTAAATCATAAGTGAGTTTTGACAACGTAGTAGTAAAACAGGTTTTTACGCAACTGTGAGTTTTAGAATTATAGCCACTGAAATTTGGAGTCGATGAAACAATCAATCGATATTTTGCGGCGGGCTTTGTATTTGCCCAACTGAATGATATGGGTGTTGCCAAAGGAAGTGGGTTTGCGCTAGTGGGTGTAAGCAACCACGGTTGCTCGGGTACGGCAGCAAAAGCCGTTTGTGTCGCGCCAATTAAACTCACAAAAACTAAAAACTTTTTCATTTTAAAAACCTTCTTTTAAATAAATTAGCGTCGCCAAACGCTTGCATGAAAAATGGGCGTGCGTACTTTTTGACTGCGTTGCGCCCATTTCCTCTTAATGTAATATGCCCAAAATGTCTGCATTCCAAAATAACCGAGGGTTGAACACGTTACGCCTAGAATAAAACAACCTGTTAAAAATGGTTGCCATACATCGCCCAGTAACGAAAAATCAAAACTTTCGGCGGCTGGTTGATTCAAAAACCATAAGCCAACTTGATATGCAAAATAAAATAATGGCGGCATCGTCAATGGATTTGTCACCCAAACCAATGCCACTGAAATGGGTAAATTCGCTCGAAAATAAATTGCTGCTGCCGCTGCAAAAGCCATTTGAGTAGGTGTTGGAACCCATGCAAAAAATAAACCGACGGCAAATGCCATTGAAATTGACCTGCGATTTAAATGCCATAAATTTGGGTCGTGTAATTTCGCCCCCAAAAACTGTAGACTTTTGTGCTGTTTAATCACTTCGGGATCGGGAATAAATTTGTGCATCCATTTTTGAATCAATTTTTTAGCCATCGTCCTGTTTCCTTAATTATTATTTTTTTAAGATGATTATTTACGCGTTGGCGTTTTTATGCGGTGATTTGGCATTACAACAATTTTCGCAACTTCCGCCGATTTCTGCATTGTTTATTATAAGTGCGTTAGCGGCAATTATGGCACGGTTGCGATATTGGCATTGTCTCTTTTTTACAATCGGTTTTTTGTGGGCAAGCGCATTTGGTTATTATCAATTAAACGACCGTTTATTACCTGAATTTGAAGGTATTCCGCTCACGATTACAGGCAAAATTTCCAACTTACCTGACCAAAATCGACAACGTGCTAATTTTGAATTCACTATTTTAAAATCAAACGAAAAATTGCCCGAAAAAATAAAGCTCAGTTGGTACGAACCAACCACTATTTTACACGCTGGCGAACAATGGACATTTACGGCGAAATTAAAACGTCCACACGCTAATTTTAACGTAGGTGGCAATGATTATGAACGCTGGTTATTCATGCAAGGCATTGGCGCGACGGGAAATGTGACAAAAGAGTCGCCGATTTTTATTTCGGAATCGTCTGTTTTTAATATCAACCGTTGTCGGCAAATTATTGGCGAAACGTTAACCAAAAATTATGGCGAAAATATCAGCGTGGCGTTATTAAAAGCGTTATCGATTGGTGATGATAATGGTTTAACGCCTAAAAATTGGGATACATTTCGGATTACGGGAACGACGCATTTAATTGTGATTTCAGGTTCGCATATCGCGTTGGTCGCGGGTTTAATTTATTGGCTAACGTTGAAACTTTGGACACATTTAAACATTTTACGTTTTTCGCCGCCACGCGCTGCTGCGTTAGCCAGTTTATTGACCGCGATAAGTTACGCGAGTTTGGCGGGTTATGTGGTTCCGACAAAACGGGCGGTGATTATGCTAGGACTTGTCATGGTGGCGAATTTTTTTCAACGACAATTAAGTCCGTTACAAAGTTTCGCGATTGCGTTACTAGCGATGCTGATTTTCAATCCGACAATGTTATTGTCGATTGGTTTTTGGTTGTCATTTTTAGCGGTTGCGCTGATTTTGTATCGTATTGCAGGGCGTTTAAAATCGCCGCCGAATTGGTTGAATGGCGTGGATATTCAACTCACGGTTTCATTGGGTTTATCGCCATTATTGTTATTCTTTTTTGGGCAAACGTCGCTGATTTCACCGCTGGTAAATTTTATTGCGGTGCCAATTGTCGAATTAGTTGTTGTGCCGTTTGCGTTAATTCACGTTGTGTTAATGTTTTCTTTTCCGTGGTTGGCAGATAAATTTTTTGTGGCGTTAGAATTTGTTTTACAGTGGTTAATGAAAGGTTTTGAATTCGCACAAACCTTGCCGAATGCAGTTATTGATTCGCCGCCACCGTCATTTTTCACGCTGATTTTGGCGTGTTTGGGTTTGTTGTGGTTATTTGCTCCAAGAGGTATTCCCGTGCGTTGGTTAGGTTTGATTTTAAATTTGCCGTTGTTATTTCCGATTATTCCAAAATTACATTACGGCGAAGCGATGGTGACGGTTTTGGATGTTGGGCAAGGTTTATCCGTGGCGGTACAGACTGAAAATCATCAATTACTTTATGATGCGGGCGCAAAATTTCCGAATGGGGGCGGCGATATGGGGAAAAATGTTGTTTTGCCTTTTTTTCGCTATCAAAACGTGAAAAAACTGGATACGTTGTTAATCAGTCATGGTGATAATGATCATATTGGTGGCGCGAAATCGGTTTTGGAAGGATTAAACGTTGAAGAAATTTTAACGAGTGTGCCAGAAAAATTTATGCCGTATCAAACGACAATTTGCGAAACAGGACAAAATTGGACGTGGGACGGCGTGATTTTCACCGTGCTTTCACCCGCAAAAACGTTTGAAGGTGATAACAATAATTCGTGTGTATTGAAAATCGAAACAGAACAAAACGCCGTTTTATTAACAGGTGATATTGAAGCCACAGCTGAAAATTGGTTAGTTGAAAATGCGCCTGAAAAATTACCTGCAAACGTTTTAGTTGCGCCACATCACGGAAGTAAAACATCGTCAACAATGGCATTTTTGGAAGCAGTGAAACCTGACATAATTTTGATTCCTTCGGGTTATCGCAATCAATTTCATCATCCAAGCAAAGAGGTTTTGGCGCGTTATCAAGCCATCAATGCAAAATTTTTCACTAGCGCAAACAGTGGCGCGTTAAATGTTCATTTGAATTCAGAAAGTGTCAAAGTTGAAAGTTTGCGAAAAATAAACGGAAAGTATTGGAGTTTTATGGATTCGGTATTTTGATATGTATAATCGCAAATGAAATTTCAAATAAATGTGTGACGAATCATTTAAAATTCACTTTGTTAATAAAAGGAAAACACCATGACACAATTAAAACATCAATTTGATGTAGAACGTCGCAAAGGCAAGCACATCGCTATGTTGACACTTGATTTTAGCGATTTGGATGATTCAAGTGAGACGGAAGGTGAACGATTATTGCGAAAAATTGAGCAATCTATTCGTCAACGATTACGCGATGGTGATTCCGTTGCAAAAATTCACAATAATAGCTTTGTCGTTTTATTGGAAAGTCTTCACACACAAGACAATGCTGAAAAAGTCGCTGATGCTTTGATTGAAAATTTATCAGAATCGCTAAAGATAGGCAGTAAAGAATTTAACGCGAGTGTGCGTGTTGATTTCATTGAACACGAAGATTAATTTCCAATAAATTCAAGTTTGCTTTAAAAACCGTTCTCGTGCCGTATTTGCATAAATGAACAATTCAAAAAGTTTTGCATTATCACCAGTTTCAATTAAATTCTGAATGGCGGTAATTTCGGTTTTGAATTGTTCTAATAGCGGCAAAAGTTCGGTTTTATTGGCTTCACAAATCGCTGTCCACATGGTTGGATCACTTGATGCGATACGCGTGAAATCTCGGAATCCTCCCGCCGCATATTTAAAAATCTCTTCTTGTTCATCACGTCGCCCCAACATATCTACCAAACCAAACGCTAAAATATGCGGTAAATGGCTTGTTGCCGCTAAAACACTGTCATGTTGTTGCACGTCCATAATCGAAACCAACGCACCGATTTTTTCCCAAAATTGCTGCGTTTTTTGTAATGTTTCGGCATTTGTATTTTCAACAGGCGTAAGAATTAAGCGTTTGTTCAAAAATAAATCGACTAACGCCGCTTGAACGCCACTGTTTTCAGCACCTGCAATCGGGTGAGCGGGAATGAAATTATCTGGTACAAAACCAAAAACTTTTTCTGCCGCTGCAATCACATTGCCTTTCGTGCTGCCGACATCGAAATAAACAGTTTGCGTTGACCAAAATGGTTTGAGCATTTTTAAGATATTTTGAGTTGCCGCAACTGGCGTGGCAATAATGACACAGTCTGCGTTTAAAATAGCTGTTTCAATTTCGATGTAAAACTCATCAATGACGTTTAAATCTTTCGCGAGTTGCAAATTTTCAATATCGTCTAAACGTCCAAAGCCGACAATTTTTTCCGCTAAATTATTTGCCCGAACGGCTTTTGCAATCGAACCACCAATCAAACCCACGCCAATGACGCATATTTTTTTAAACATTCGTTAAAACTTCCTTTAATGCCTTTAAAAATTTTGCATTTTCAGTGGGCGTACCGATGCTGATGCGTAAAAAATTCGGCATTTCATACACATCCACAGGACGAACAATCACGCCTTTTCGTAACAATTTTTCATAAATTGGCAAACCTGCTTGTTTCAAATCAACAGAAACAAAATTACCCGCTGATGGAATCCACGTTAGATTTAATGCTTTAAAACTGTCTGTGAGTTGCTTCATGCCGAATGTATTATTTTCGACGGTTATGCGAACGTGTTCCTCGTCATTTAATGCCGCTTCAGCTGCCGCTAACGCCAGTGAATTATTGTTAAACGGCTGGCGAACACGATTTAATAAGTCGGCGATTTCGACATTCGACAAACTGTAACCGACACGCAAACCCGCCAAACCGTAGGCTTTTGAAAAAGTGCGCGTAATAATTAAATTTGGGAATTTTTTTAACCATGAAACCGAATCAACCGTTTCGATTTGGCTGACAAATTCAAAATAGGCTTCGTCCAATACGCAAATAACGTGTTCGGGTAAAAGATTTATAAAATGTTCAATCGCTTCTTGTTTAAGCAATGTGCCTGTCGGATTATTTGGATTGGCAATAAATACGATGCGGGTTTTCGCAGTCACACGATCTAACATTTGAATTAAATCATGTCCGTAATTCAACGCTGGCGTGACCACCGCTTTTGCGCCCACGGCTTGTGTCACAATTGGATAAACGGCAAAGGCGTGTTGTGAAAAAATAACTTCGTTTTCAGTTGTTAAAAAAGCACGAGCGACCAATTCCAAAATTTCATTTGAACCATTACCAAGAGTGATTTGCTCCATTGAAACCGCGTATTTTTTTGCCAACGTATTTTTTAAATGAAAACCGCTGCCGTCAGGATATAACGCTAAATTCTCCATTGCATTTTGAATTGCGGCGCGTGCTTTTTCGCCAATGCCTAATGGGTTTTCGTTAGACGCAAGTTTCACAATGTTAGAAATTCCTAATTCACGTTCTAATTCTTCAATCGGCTTGCCCGCTTTGTAAGGAATCAATTTTTGTACACCTTCAACAGCAAGAGAATAAATGTTTGTCATAAAATTTTTAGATTAGAAATGAAAGATAAAAAATGGTGTGTTCGGAATGTACAG
>JBAXMT010000047.1:0-13594 GCA_037134135.1 Methylococcaceae bacterium
CGATTAACAACGATTTCGTATTGAACAAACTACAATATAAAAGCGCACAAATTCTATTGACCCGCGAAAATTTCGGTTGTGGTTCATCACGCGAACACGCGCCGTGGGCGTTAGAAGATTACGGCTTTCGGGCGATTATCGCGCCGAGTTTTGCCGATATTTTCTACAACAACTGTTTCAAAAATGGCTTGTTGCCGATTGCGTTAGACGCTGAAATTGTTGATGGTTTGTTCAAAGAATTGACCGATGATTATGCGCTGACGATTGATTTGGCGGTTCAAACGATTTCTACGCCAAGCGGCAAAACGATTGCGTTTAACGTGGATGAAAATCGCAAATTCCGTTTGCTTAATGGTTTGGACGATATTGGTTTGACCTTGCAACACGCCGATAAAATTCACGCTTACGAAACCGAACGCGCGAAACGTGCGCCTTGGTTATTTAGACAAGTTTCAATTTAAAAAATTAAAAAGGTTTTAATTAGATGACAAAAAAAATTGCAGTTTTACCAGGTGACGGCATCGGGACAGAAATCGTTGCTGAAGCGTTAAAAGTTTTAGATTTCCTCAATGCCGATATGAAGTTAGGTTTTGAGTTTGAACACGGTCTAATCGGTGGCGCGGCGTATGACGTTCACGGCACGCCGTTTCCACAAGAAACCATTGATTTAGTTGTCCCAGCGGACGCGGTTTTATTGGGTGCAGTCGGTGGTTATAAATGGGAATCGCTCGACATTTCGGTGCGTCCTGAAAAAGGCTTGCTCGGTTTGCGTTCACTTTTGAATTTATTTTCAAATTTGCGTCCTGCGATTTTATATCCACAACTTGCTGATGCTTCGACCTTAAAACCCGAAGTCGTTGCAGGTTTAGATTTAATGATTGTGCGCGAATTAACGGGCGGCATTTATTTTGGTCAACCTCGCGGCATTCGCATTTTAGAAAATGGCGAACGTCAAGGTTTCAACACCGCGACTTACACCGAATCTGAAATCCGCCGTATCGCACATTCAGCATTTAAAATCGCTCAAAAACGCAATAAAAAACTGTGTTCAGTTGATAAAGCGAACGTATTGGAATGCACCGAATTTTGGCGCGAAATCATGACCGAAGTCGGCAAAGAATATCCAGATGTCACGTTGTCGCACATGTACGTTGATAACGCCGCAATGCAGTTAGTTCGTGCGCCGAAACAATTCGATGTCATTGTAACCAGCAATTTGTTCGGCGACGTGTTGTCAGATTGTGCGTCGATGCTTACAGGTTCAATTGGAATGTTGCCGTCTGCATCGCTTAATGAAACGGGCAAAGGTATGTATGAACCTATTCACGGCTCTGCACCTGACATTGCAGGCAAAAACATTGCGAATCCACTCGCTACGATTTTGTCCGTTGCCATGATGTTGCGTTACACATTCAATAATAAAGCCGCAGCGGCACGCATTGAAAAAGCCGTGAATGCCGCTTTAGATTCTGGAATTCGCACGGCGGATATTTACAGCGAAGGCATGACAAAAGTAAGTTGTTCAGAAATGGGCGACGCAGTAGTAAATGCGTTGAAAGCAGGGATTTGAAAATGACAAAAAAATATAACGTCGCAGTCGTTGGCGCAACGGGCGCAGTTGGCGAAACAATGCTCGAAATTTTAGCGCAACGTAATTTTCCCGTCGGTGAAGTTTATGCTTTGGCAAGCGCAAATTCAGCGGGCAAACGAGTTGAATTCAACGGCGGATTTTTGGTGGTGCAAGATTTAGCGACTTTCAATTTTTCAAAAGTGCAAATTGGTTTGTTTTCACCAGGCGCATCGGTTTCTGAAATTTACGCGCCAATCGCGGCGGCGGCAGGTTGCGTCGTGATTGATAACACCTCGCAATTTCGCTACGTCGATGACATTCCGTTAGTCGTTCCCGAAGTGAATCCCGAAGCGATTGCAGATTATAAAAATCACGGCATTATTGCGAATCCAAATTGCTCAACGATTCAAATGTTGGTCGCGTTAAAACCGATTCATGACGCAGTTGGCATTACGCGCATCAACGTTGCGACGTATCAAGCGGTTTCTGGCACGGGCAAAGAAGCGATTGAAGAATTAGGTCAGCAAACGATGGGGATTTTTAATTCTAAAAAACCTGAACCGAAAGTTTATCCACATCAAATTGCCTTCAACGTTCTGCCACAAATCGACGTGTTTATGGACAACGGCTACACCAAAGAAGAAATGAAAATGGTGTGGGAAACCCAAAAAATTATGGGTGATAAAAACATTTTAGTGAATGCGACAGCGGTTCGTGTACCTGTTTTTTACGGACATTCGGAAGCGGTTCACATTGAAACCCGCGACAAAATTACCGCTGATGAAGTGCGACAATTACTTACAAAAGCACAAGGTGTAACGGTTGTTGATGAGCGTGAAAATGGTGGTTATGCAACTGCTGTCACACATTCGGCAGGTCAAGATGCAACATTTGTGAGCCGAATTCGTGAAGACATTTCGCACCCACGCGGCATTGATTTGTGGGTGGTTTCGGACAACATTCGCAAAGGCGCGGCGTTAAACAGCATTCAAATTGCCGAAGTGTTAATCCGCGATTTTCTCTAATTTTACTCGGAGTGCAAACCTTGGTTTGCATTCCATTTCACTTCATTCGTTTATCAAATGCCTACCTTCCTTTTATTTTTATCGCTGTGGTTAGCGGGTTTTTCAACCCACGTTTTCGCCACTGACATCACGGTTTCACTTGATAGAAGTCCTGTCAGCGTGGACGAATCTTTTCAAATTCTTTTCACCGCTAACGAATCGCCTGATGCGGATCCTGATTTCAGTCCGCTTGAACAGGATTTTACGATTCAAAATCAAAGTCAAAATAGTCGCTTTGAATTTGTGAATGGCAAATCGAATCGCATCATTCAATGGATTATTACGGTCATGGCGAACGATTCGGGAAATTTAATTATTCCCGTGATTAAGTTCGGCAGCGATGCCAGTCCTGCATTGAAAATCGTGGTTTCGCCTAGTTCTACGGTAAATAAGACCTTACGCGATGACGATTTGTATTTAGAAGTCTCGACGAATACCGAAAACCCCTTTATTCAATCGCAAGTTTTGTACACGGTGAAATTGTTTCGCCGAGTAAATTGGACTAATGCAAGTTTGAAAGAACCAGAATTAAATGATGCCGTAATTGAAAAACTAGGCGATGAAAAATACAGTACGCAAATCAGTGGAGTGACGTATGAAGTCATCGAGCAAAAGTACGCCATTTTTCCGCAAAAAAGTGGCGTGATTACAATTAAACCGCTGGTTTTGACGGCGGATACTGTGGCGCGTGGACAGCAAACAAATTCGTTTTTTAATTCTCAAATCACACAGCGTCGTATTGTGAAATCGAATCCGATAACGTTAAACGTCCAGCCGATTCCCGCGACTTTTACGGATTCACATTGGCTTACGGCTGAAAATGTAGAATTAACGCAAACGTGGTCAGACGATTTTTCACAAATGAAAGTGGGCGAACCTTTGACCCGCACGTTGAAATTAGTGGCGCGTGGTTCGACGGTGGGACAAATTCCAGAATTGAACAACACAAAAATTGACCCGCAGCTCAAAGCCTATAATGATCAACCTGTTTCGCACGAAGATAAAACCACGACGGGAATTATGGCGAGTCGAGAAGAAAAAATCGCATTGATTCCTGCTAATGCTGGAAGTTATACGTTACCAGCGATTCAAATTCCGTGGTTCAATACGCAAACCCTGAAAATTGAAATGGCAACGTTGCCTGAAATGACGTTGATTGTTACAGGAGAAACAGCGGATTCTGTTCAGGTGGCTACTGCTGCGCCCGTTGTTGTGGAAGAAAAAGAACAAAAAACAGTTTCACCAGCCAAAATCCCAGAAATAAAAGAAAGTGATTTTATTTGGAAAATTATCGCTATTTTTTCAACAGCGGCTTGGTTGACGACATTAGGAATTTGGTTTTTAAAACAAAAAATGGCTTCAAAAAAAGTGGTCGAAATTGAAGAAAGTCCTGCTGAAATCTCATTGAAATCGTGTGTTAAAAAATTGAAAAATGCGTGTATCACAAATGATTCGCCAACAGCTAAAACAGCGTTACTCGACTGGGGGAAATTGAAATTTAACGAAATGAGTTTAGGGGCGATTGCCAAGCATTGTGAAGCACGTTTGCGAGATGAAATTTTGAAACTTAACGCCTCACTTTATGCAAAAAATGCCGAACCTTGGCAAGGTAAAGAATTATTTAAAACCTTTAGTGAAAATAATGCCCGTGTAAAATTGGCAACACAAAAATCTGACGCGCTTAAACCGCTTTATAAATTATGAATTACTTGCCAAAAAGTTTTATCGAAACAGCTGAAGGATTTCTTTTCGCTGTTGTTGCTGAAGGTTTAGAAGCTGGAAAAGTACGTTGTTTTTTGCGTTACGTTCGTAATGAAAATGCACAATGGCGCAAAGTTCAAACCGATGAAGCGAATGATTTACTCGCCAAAAATTATCCAGATTATCTTTTTCATTCGCTCGAATTTGATGCCAATTTACACGCGGTTTCAGTAGAAAAAATCGTAAAAATTCACAATCCTTACACTCGTTTAAAAGAATTATTCACACCCCGACAACGCCGCGATGCGATTGAAAAAGATTGTGTTGCGTTGTGTAAATTATTCGAAAAACGCTATGTTGAACTTGATGAATTAGGCGTAACAGGTTCAATTTTGGTCGGTTTGCAAAACGAATCGTCTGATATTGATTTGATTTGCGACAATCTCAACACGTTTCAGCAATGCCGATTAGCGATTTTGGAACTCACGTTATTGGGAAAATTAGGCTTATTAAGTGAACAAGATTGGCGTGAAAGTTATGCAAGACGCGATTGTGATTTAAGTTTTGAGGATTACGTTTGGCACGAAGTTCGCAAATCAAACAAAGGCTTAATCAACGGACGAAAATTTGATTTGAGTTTGGTTGAAATTGATAAGTGGGGGCGTGAAAAACCAGTTGTCATTTATCAAAAATTAGGCGAAATCAAAATTGAAGTAGACGTTATCGACGATTCACGCGCCTTTTGTTATCCCGCCGAATTTAAAATTTCACACCCAAAAATTCAAACCGTCGTTTGTTTTACAGCAACGTATGTGGGTCAGGCGATTGTCGGTGAAATAATTGAAGTCGCTGGACAACTTGAACAGGATGAATTTGGCAATCAGCGAATTGTGGTTGGTTCAAGCCGTGAAGCGCGTGGGGAATATATTAAAGTCCTTAATTGACGTGTTTTTTAAACAGCATTTCTCGAGCGTGCGCCAAAGTATTTTCGGTTAATTCTATTCCGCCCAACATTCGAGCTGTTTCGATGACACGCTCGTCGTCATTCAATAATCTAACTTGTGATGAAGTCATATCGGCATGATGTTGTTTTTCGACGTACAAATGTTGATGAGCTTGCGCGGCAACTTGCGGTAAATGCGTCACACATAACACTTGCCGATTACCACTGAGTTGCCGCAATTTTTGTCCAACAATTTCTGCAATTCCGCCACCAATTCCCGAATCTACTTCATCAAAAATCATCGTTGGCGTAGTTTTATCATTCGCTGTTGTTACTTGAATTGCTAAACTAATTCGTGACAACTCACCACCTGAAGCCACTTTCGCCAATGGTTTCGGCGGCAATCCAACATTTGCGCTGATTAAAAATGTGACGTTATCGTTGCCATTTAATTTCGGTGTATCGCTAGCAAGTGCGTTCACTTCTACCAAAAAATCGCCATTCGGCATTCCCAATTCTTTCATCATGTGTGAAATTTTTTGCTGCAATTTTTTCGCACTTTTTTGACGCTTGACAGACAATTCAGCGGCTAACGGCACATAAGCGGATTGATAATCTGCAGTTAATTTTTCTAATTCCGCAATACGTTCGCCGCTATGACTGAGTTTTTCGAGTTCATTTTCTAATCGCCGTTGAAATTCTAATAATTCATTTGGCGGGACGTGATGTTTGCGACTTAAATCCTGCAACACGCCAATTTGTTGTTCAAGTTCCATCAATTGCGCGGGATCAGCATCTTGGCTTTCTAAAAAATGCCGCAATTCGCTCGACGCTTCTTCGATTTGAATTTGAGCTTCGGTAAGTAGCGCGTTAATCGCATTTAATTCGGGGGCGAATTGTTGTAAATGGTTTAAGGCTTTCAATGAATTTTTTAATTGCCAATGTGCTGATTTATCTGCGTCATAAAGCGCGTCAAGTTCAGTTTGTCCAACGCTTAAAATCTGGTCTAAATTTGCTAATTTTCGATGCGTTTCGGTTAGCACGTCATAATCAAATTGCCCTAAATTCAAGGCTTCTAATTCATCGAGCTGATAACGCAACAAGGCTTCGCGTTGTTCAGCGACACTGTGTTTTTTTTGTAACTGTTGCAATTCATGTTGTGTGGTTTGCCAATGACGAAAACAACTATTGACGCGCTCTAATAATTCAGAATTTTTGCCATAATTGTCGAGCAATCGGCGTTGTTCGTCGCTTTCAAGTAACGTCAAATGCGCGTGTTGACCGTGAATTTCAACTAATTGGCGGGTGAAAATTTGCAGTGTTTGCAGTGTGACAGGTCGATTATTGATAAATGCTTTGGAACGCCCATCACTGTTGACGATGCGGCGAATTAAACATTGGTTGTTTTCGTCAAAATCATGGGTTTGTAACCATGTTAATGCGTCGGGTTGAGCCGTTAAATCAAACTCTAAATTCACTTCGGCACGTTTGCAGTTTGGGCGAATATAATCAGCGGTGGCACGTTCGCCCAATGCCAATCCCAGTGCCGTTAATAAAATAGATTTACCTGCGCCCGTTTCACCCGTTAATACCGACATACCTTGCGTTAAATCAAGTTGCAAGGTTTTCACAATGGCTAAATCAAGAATAGTGAGATTGAGTAACATAGTTATTTTCGGCGAATTGAGATGGTAATTTTAATGTCAGTAAGGGGTTACAATTTATCCCAAATTCCATTCACACGCTGAATGATTTCGGGAGTCATCGTGATTGTTTTACCCCATTCTCGATTCGTTTCACCTGCCCATTTATTGGTCGCATCGAAACCAACTTTTGAACCCAAACCCGAAATAGGCGAGGCAAAATCTAAATAATCAATCGGCGTATTTTCCAAAATCGTCAAATCCCGCGCAGGATCCATTCGCGTGGTAATCGCCCAAATTACGTCCTGCCAATCACGCACGTTAATATCGTCATCGACCACAATTACAAATTTCGTGTACATAAATTGCCGCAAATATGACCACGTTCCCAGCATTACCCGTTTGGCGTGACCCGCATACTGCTTTTTCATTGAAATGACTGCCATGCGATAGGAGCAACCTTCTGGAGGCAAATAAAAATCGACTATTTCTGGGAATTGTTTTTGCAAAATAGGGATAAAAACCTCGTTCAACGCCACGCCTAAAATTGCAGGTTCATCGGGCGGACGACCTGTGTAAGTGCTGTGATAAATCGGATTGTTGCGCTCGGTAATCGTTTCAATTGTGAAAACAGGAAAGTCACTGACTTCGTTGTAATAACCCGTGTGATCACCAAAAGGACCTTCGGGCGCGGTTTCATTTGGATAAATAAAACCTTCCAAAACGATTTCTGCGCTGGCGGGAACTTGTAAATTATTACTCAAACAATTTGCCAATTCCGTTTTGCTGCCGCGCAAAAGTCCCGCAAACGCATATTCTGAAAGAGAATCGGGAACTGGTGTAACAGCGGCTAAAATTGTGGCGGGGTCTGCGCCCAAAACGACGGTCACTGGAAATGGTTCATTCGGATGCACGTCTTGCCATTCTTTGAAATCCAACGCGCCACCACGATGCGCGAGCCAACGCATGATAGTTTTGTTTTTCCCTAACACTTGTTGGCGATAAACGCCCATATTTTGGCGTTCTTTGTTCGGACCTTTTGTGATGACCAACGCCCAAGTAATCAACGGTGCGACATCGTCAGGCCAGCAATGTTGAATCGGATAACGCCCCAAATCAATTTCATCACCACGCAACACATTTTCTTGGCACGCAGGATTTTTAATTATTTTGGGTGCCATATTCAACACTTGTTTGAACACAGGAATTTTATCCATCGCGTCCCTAAAACCTTTAGGCGGTTCGGGTTCTTTCAAATACGCCAACAAATGCCCGATGTCGCGCAACGCCGTAACAGAATCTGCGCCCATCCCCATTGCGACGCGGTGTGGCGTACCGAATAAATTCCCCAACAATGGCACGTTGTAACCTTTGGGACGCTCAAAAAGAATAGCTTGCCCTTGTGCTTTCAACGTTCGGTCGCAAATTTCAGTGATTTCTAAATGTGGATCAGCTTGATAAAGAGTGCGTTTAAGTTCACCTTGTTTTTCAAGTTGAGCGATGAAGTCGCGCAGGTCGTGATATTGCATAATTGAGTTTTTCTAAAATGAATAAAGCCCCTTTTAAAAAAGGGGCTGGAGTATCTGTTTAAATAAATGACGAAGCTGTGAGATTCGTTATCGTCGAACCTGTAACTTCAATTAGGTAATCAGTCGTTGTGAATGTTCCCGATGCGTCACTATCTACAGCAACGAAAGTTTTGTTATCGACAGTGGTGAGAATTGCAGCTTTTGTGGCAAGTACGACAAATTTGTTCGTTAATGCAGAAGTCAACAGTGCATTCAGAGTCAAAATACTCAATAACATTGATGTAATACCAGTAGATTGCGAAGCAATAACGTCAGAAACAGGTACGAATATGTCAATTTTATCTGCCGAACTACCATCGAACGTTCCCACCACTGAATCAACATTTACCGCTACTGAATCATAAGCCAAAACGAATATGTCATTTCCCACGCCACCAATCATCGTATCAACGCCTGCACCACCATAAAGTGTATCGTTTCCATCGCCACCATTTAGTGAATCATTTCCAGAACCACCGTCGATAGAATCATTCCCCGTCCCGCCACTTATATTGTCGTTATTATTTCCGCCAAATAATGTGTCGTTACCCGAACCGCCATTGATGGTTTGATTTCCCGCGCCACTGAAAATAAAAGTAGATGTACTACTTGGTGCGACAACAAGCAGTGATGTTTCAATACCGTGTGTTCCTTGATCTAAAACGCTGTATTGATTATTTGTGAGCCAGTCATAATCGACTTGCGTCATTTTATCAACTTGAGTCGGTGTAAAGGCTTCCAACTGAGATGTACTAAATTGTGATAATTGTGCGAGTGTCATCACTGGCATAAGTAACGAATCTAAACTCGGGATATTGCCCGTACTTAATCCTTTTAATGCGTAAGCACTTAATTCACTAAATTGATCCGTCGATAACTGTGCAATTTGAGTGGAATTCAATGTAGCCATTTGAGCAGACGTTATTCTCGCAAATTGGTCGGTCGTTAATACATCGATTTGTGAAATTGATAATCCTTGCAGTTTCAAATTCGATATTGTCGATGGTGCTAATTTTGCTAATCCATTTTCTGTTAAAGATGCGACTTGGTCAGATGTCAGTGCTGCAACTTGTGTTGCTTGAAGTGCCGCGACATTTTCATCACTTAATTGATGAAGTTGCGTCGTAGTTAATTGCATTATTTGTTTCGTTGTTAATGCGTTTACTTGACTAGGGATTAAATCAGTCACATCGATTTGGGCTACTGTTTTGATTAAACCTTTAATAGCAGTGGCAGATAAATTTCCTAATAAATCGACATTCCCCAGCGCAATTACTTGGGTTGAGGTGAGGGCATTAGTTTGTGTCGCATTAAATTGTGCAATTTGATCACTGGTCAATGCGCTAATTTGTAATGTGGTTATTGCGCCGATATTTTTTGTCGTAAAACCTAAAATTGCATCTATAGGCAACGCCGCAATGGCATCGGTTTCTAAATAGGGTATTTGTGTGTTTTTCAATACCCCAACTTGTGCAGCTGAAAAAGATTGTGTTTGTTCTGACGTAAGTGCTTGAATTTGAGTCGTCGTCAACAACACGATTTGACTTGTCGCTAAATAATTGATTTGTTGATTCGTTAATAATTGAACAGGTAATCCTGCGATGTTTGTTTTATTAAATCCACCGATAGCAGCTGGGGCGATTGCTAAAATTGCATCATCGGTAAGCGCAGCAATTTGTAATGATTTAAATGCACCGAGTTGTGTTGCCGTAAATTTAACGATTTGGTCAGAGGTAAACGCATGAATTTGATCGGTTGTTAAATAGGCGATATTTTTGAGGTTTAAACCACCTAATGAATTTAAATCAATCGCGGCAATATCTTCGGCAGCTAAACTTTTTAATTGTGTGGATTTGAATGCTGCAATTTGTGGGGCTGTTAATGAGGAAATTTGTGTATCTGTTAACGCAGAAAGTTGTGTCGTGGTTAATGATTGAATTTGCGACGACGTAAGGCTTCTAATTTGCGTGGGTAATAATTCAGTTACGTTATCAGAATTTAGGTATTTAACATTTAACGCTGAAATTGCATTCGCTTTGATTGAGGTAAGTGTATCACTACTCATAATGCGAATTTGTGTGCTGGTCATTTTGCCAACTTGTGCATAAGAAAGTGTTGCAACTTGGTCAACCGTGAGCGCGTCAAATTGTTGAGTGCTGAGTTTTTCAATCGGCAATCCTGAAATAGAACGCACGCTAATCGCAGTAATACTATCTGCTGGCACTTGATTAAATGGCAACTCTGAAACTTTTAATGCAGTCAACGCGGACACTTGTTGAGTATCTGTATAATCTATGGTCATTTTTACGCTCTCGGTTGAAGAAGGGAATCAGGCTCGTTATTCTGATTTACTTCGTTTATTGCTTAATTCTTCGCTACGTTGTTTTTGGGCGACTTTATCTAAAATTCCATTGACGTAACGATGACTGCCGTCGGCACCAAAATGTTTCGCAACATTGATTGATTCGTTAATAATTACTTTATAGGGTGTATCAAGGCAATGAATTAATTCATAAGTACCCAATCGTAAAACTGCACGTTCTACGGGATCAACAGCATCAACTTCACGATCAACAAACTCACTTAATAGTGCGTCAATCGCAATTAAATTTTGTGGCACACCATGAAAAAGTTCAGAGAAATAACTTTTATCAATTTTTTCGCCTTCAACAAAATACTGTTCATCAATGAAATATTGTTCGATTAAATTCAGATTTTGTCCTGTAATTTGCCATTGATACAAGGCTTGCGTGGCTGCTTGACGCGCATAACTTTTTGGATTGCTCATGATAATTCCAAATTTTTAAACAAGCTGACCATTTCAATGGCGGATAATGCGGCTTCTGCTCCTTTGTTGCCAGCTTTTGTGCCAGCACGTTCAATCGCTTGTTCAATGCTATCAACGGTTAAAACGCCGAAACTGACTGGCACATCGTATTGCAATGAAATTTGCGCCAAGCCTTTTACACATTCACCAGCAACATATTCAAAATGCGGTGTGCCACCTCGAATCACTGCACCTAATGCAATAATGGCATCGTATTTTTTGCTTGCTGCGATGCGTTGCACCACCATCGGTAATTCAAATGCACCAGGCACTTTGACTAAATGTAAGTCGTCTTTGTTTGCGCCATGACGAACAAGTGCGTCAATTGCACCATTTTCTAATTGTTCAACAATAAAGCTATTGAAACGTGAAGAAACGATACAAAATTTGCCACCTTGTACTGAAAAATGACCTTCGTAAGTTTTGATTGTAGACATAAAATTCTCTCTATTATTTAAAAAAGTTAAAGTTAAAAATTAGCGCGTGATGACAAATCTTACCGCGTCTAAACGTAATTGTGCGATTTGGATATTTTCATGAATCAAAAGCGTTTTGTCTTTTAAATCTTCGATTTCATCGCTTTTAATGCTGAGATTCACTTTTTGTAAACGCACCAAACGCTTAATTTCAGCGGTGAGTGATTCCAACATTGTCGCTGTAGCGTGTTCACAAATCGATTCTTTTTGAAGTTGTGCTTGTTGTTCTGCAAATCCCAATAGCTTCAAAATTAATGTTCGCTGCTTATTCAAAAAAGCAGTAATTGCGTGTTTATCAAAATTCACACCGCTGTCGCGTAAATCGTCGTGCGAGAAATCGGCTGTCACATCTTTTTGTGATTGATTGATTAACACGCGAATCGGAGTCGGTGGCAAAAAACGGTTAATTTGTAATTCTGCTGGCGCACTGTGCTCAACGACAAATAAACATTCCAAGAAAAATTGTCCCGCTTTTAAATCAGGATGTTTCACGGTACTTAACGTTGCATTGCCTGTTTCACTCGATAAAACCATATCCATCGAAGCCGCAACTAACGGATGTTCCCACGTTAGAAATTGCAATTCTTCTCGCGCCAGTGCTTGAGCGCGGGAAACAGTGACACTCAAACCGTCTTCTTGATTTAAATACGGAAACGTTTCACAGCGCAAATGTTCGCTTGGTGTCAGTGTATGTGAATCGGCGGAAAATTCTTCGGTATCCACGCCGTAACAATCAAACATAGATTCCATATAATCCCAAAGCGTGCCTTCGTTTTCATACGCAGACAATTCATCAATGAATTCGTTTGCGATTTCTTTGCGGCAAGAATTTAGTTCTAAAAGTTGATCGCGCCCATTGTTTAATTCCGCTTCAACTTCGATGCTTAAAGCGTGTGTTTTTTCGATAAATAAGCCGATTTTTTCAGCATCGTTATTTAACAAAAGTATTTGTAATTCTTCGTGCAACGTATCGGCGACTTGTTGTGCGGCGGAGTTATTTGCTCGAAACGCATTCAAGCCTTCGTCGTACCAACGATACAAAATCGCTTGTTCAGTATTTTCCAAATAGGGAACGTGAATTTGAATAACGTGTTTTTGCCCGATTCTATCTAAACGCCCGATGCGTTGTTGTAATAAATCAGGATTTTGCGGTAAATCCCATAAAATCAAATGCTGCAAAAATTGAAAATTGCGTCCTTCGCTGCCAATTTCAGAACAGATTAAAAGTTTCGCGCTACTTTCTTCATCGGCAAAATAAGCAGCTGCGCGGTCACGTTCAATAATTGTCATGTGTTCATGAAACACCGCAGACGAAATGCCCGCTTTCATTTTCAACGTTTCTTCTAAATCCATTGCAGTTTGCGCGTGTTTGCAAATCAACAAGACTTTTTTGCCCGCAAGTTGTTTTACTTTTTCGACGAGCCACAAATAACGGGCATCGCTTTGGAAATCTAAAGCACATCCCCCCCGCCCCCCTTCAAAGGGGGGGGAAGCTAACGGATAACCAAAGTATTCACGTTCGGGGAAACCTTGCACCGTTTGGCGCGAATTCCGAAACAAAATCCGTCCTGTGCCGTGGTGGTCGAGCAAAATGTTAATTAACGATTGACGCGCAGCGGCTGATTTTTCAGCATCGTTCAAATTTTCTAAGGTTTTAGAAACGTTGTCGTCTTTTAATAAAACGGCTAATGCTTGTTGCTCTTCGTTACTTAAAGGTTTATCTGCAAGCAATGATTTCGCTGCATTTGCAACAGGTTCAAACGATTTTTCTTCTTCCAAAAACGCCGCAAAATTATAAAAAC
>JBAXMT010000048.1:0-13561 GCA_037134135.1 Methylococcaceae bacterium
CCTCGCCTTGTAAGGGCGATGCTCTACCAGCTGAGCTAAGCACCCGACTTGATTTGTTTAGTTTACAGCATCTTTTAACGATTTACCAGCTTTAAATGTAGGAGTTTTTGCAGCTTTAATTGTAATTTCTTCGCCAGACTGTGGATTACGCCCCTTACGCTCTGCTCTTTCTTTTACTGAATAGGTACCAAATCCAACTAAAGCAACCGCATCGCCTGCGCTCAACGCTTTTGTAACTGCAGAAATAAAACCATCTAATGCTCTACCTGCATCTGCTTTAGTCAAATTAGCTGATTCCGCCATTGCACTAATCAATTCTGATTTATTCATTATTTTCCCCTAAGAAAGTTATTTTAAAATTATGTTTAACAAAAAATGCTGTTCGCTCATTCACACACATGGCGCGGTAAGCCAAGAAACGCCTGTATTTATATCAATGCACTTCTACAGTGTCAAGCAATAAACCGTTACAGACTTTGAATTCTGTGGCTTACACAGCTTTTTAATGTGCCGTTATGCGCGACGGATTTTTTTTCACCGATTCAATTTTAGTCGCGTCTTGCAAATCAATTACAATCGGCTCGCGTGGAACGGGTTGATATTGCAACGCAATTTCCAAAACTTCATCAATCCATCGCACAGGTTTAATTATAAGATTTTGCTTAATGTTATCGGGTATTTCAACCAAATCTTTTTCATTTTCTTTCGGGATAATCACTGTTGTAATACCTCCACGATGCGCCGCGAGTAGCTTCTCTTTTAAGCCTCCAATTGGTAATACTTCACCGCGTAATGTAATTTCACCTGTCATGGCTACATTTGCTCGCACTGGAATTTTAGTCAATGCGGAAATAATCGCTGTACACATTCCAATGCCCGCACTTGGACCATCTTTAGGCGTTGCGCCTTCAGGAACATGAATATGAATATCACGAGTCTGAAACACGTCATCTGGAATACCCAATGTTTCTGCACGACTACGCACGACCGTCATTGCAGCTGCAATCGATTCCTTCATCACATCACCCAAAGTTCCCGTCGTTGAAGACTTGCCTTTGCCGTTGATGACCGCAGTTTCAATCGTTAATAACTCACCACCGACCGAAGTCCACGCCAAGCCAGTCACGCAACCAATTTGATCTTTTTCTTCTGCTGAACCGTAGCTATAACGCTGTACCCCTAAATAATCGTTCAAATTCTTAGTGGTGATTTTCACTTTCGTTTTACGCGGTTTTAACAACAAATCTTTTACGACTTTACGGCAAATTTTAGAAATATCGCGTTCCAAATTTCGCACACCCGCTTCTCGTGAATAATAGCGAATCATATCGCGCACAGTATCGTCAGCAATATCGATTTCTTTGGCTTTTAAACCGTTTTCCTTGATTTGTTTTGGGATCAAATAACGCAACGCAATGTTGATTTTTTCGTCTTCGGTATAACCCGCCAAGCGAATGACTTCCATTCTATCCAACAACGCAGGTGGGATATTCATGCTATTTGCCGTCGCTACAAACATCACGTCAGACAAATCAAAATCAACGTCTAAATAATGATCAACAAACGCATTGTTTTGTTCAGGATCTAATACTTCCAACAATGCTGAAGCGGGATCGCCTCGCAAATCAGTTGCCATTTTGTCAATTTCATCGAGTAAAAATAGTGGGTTTCTCACTTTCACTTTCGATAAATTTTGAATAATTTTACCTGGCATTGCGCCAATATAAGTACGGCGATGTCCACGAATTTCGGCTTCATCCCGCACACCACCTAACGCCATGCGAACATAAGTTCGATTCGTAGCACGCGCAATCGATTCGCCTAACGATGTTTTACCAACACCTGGAGGTCCAACTAAACATAAAATTGGTCCTTTTAATTTATCAACACGCTGTTGAACGGCGAGATATTCCAAAATACGTTCTTTTACTTTCTCTAAACCATAATGTTCTTCGTTCAAAATCGCTTCTGCAGCCGCAAGTTCTTTTTGAACGTCCGTTTTTTTGTTCCACGGTACATTGACGAGCCATTCAATATAATTACGAACAACAGCCGATTCTGCTGACATTGGCGACATCTGTTTTAATTTCTTCAACTCGTCCAATGCTTTCGTTTTTGCCTCTTCAGGCAATTCGGCTTCGTCGATTTTTTTGGTTAACAAATCAATTTCAGTCGCTGCTTCATCCATTTCACCTAATTCTTTGTGAATGGCTTTGATTTGTTCATTCAAATAGTATTCACGTTGATTTTTTTCCATTTGTTCTTTAACGCGAACTCGAATTCGCTTTTCAGTTTCAAGCAAATCGACTTCGCCTTCCATGAAAGCCATCAACGCTTCTAAACGTTTGCCAATATCTAACGTTTCTAAAATTCGTTGTTTATCAGATACTTTCAAATTCATGTGTGCTGCCATCGTATCCGCAAGCCGACTAGCATCATCAATTTCAATAAGTGCATTTAGCACTTCTGGTGGAATTTTATTATTCAGTTTGACGTAATTTTCAAAATAACTGAACGATGTGCGTTCTAAAATTTCTTTTTCTGAGTCAGGCGCGTCATAGGTTTCTTCAACCTCTTCGATTCGCGCACATAAAAAACCGTCTTGCTTTTGATATTTCGACACTAGACAACGTTGTTCGCCTTCCATGAGAACTTTTACCGTACCGTCTGGTAACTTCAACATTTGTAACACATTTGCAAGCGTGCCGAATTCGTACAAATCACTGATTTCGGGCGAATCAATTTCAGCTTCTTTTTGGGCGACTAATAAAACTTGATGATTTTCTTTAATCGCATTGTTAAGCGCGTCAATCGATTTATCGCGTCCGACAAACAAAGGAATCACCATGTTGGGATAAACCACAACATCGCGGAGGGGTAACACTGGAATGAGTGTGTAATCAGGCATGATTTCAGTCATAATTTTTCAATGGAAAGTGAAGTGAAGTGAAGATGTTTGAGTTATGGGGGTGATTGCGTTAAAAAACAAGGTATCTAAATTTTATCTACAAAAAAAGGGATGCTTGCAATCAGGCATCCCTTTTTTAACACAAATAGCAGCTAAAAACTAACTTTCTGCTGCGACTTTTTTAGTCATTTTACGTTCGAGTTTTTCGTTTTTGTAGATTAACGTCGGTTCTGCACTACCTAAAATAACATCTTTATCGACAGTCACCTTACAAATGTTATCCGCTGAAGGAAGTTCATACATGGTATTTAACAATACATTTTCAACAATTGTACGAAGTCCGCGTGCGCCTGTTTTTCGCTCCATTGATTTTTTAGCAATCGCAGATAATGATTCATCGCTAAATTCGAGTTCCGCACCTTCCATTTCAAACAAATGCTTATATTGCTTGATTAAAGCATTTTTTGGCTCGGTTAGAATTTGAATTAATGCAGATTCGTCCAATTCTTCTAATGTTGCGACAACTGGTAAACGTCCGACAAACTCTGGAATCAAGCCATATTTAATTAAATCTTCGGCTTCAACTTCAGCAAATAATTGTCCGATATTTTTACTTTGATCTTTAGTTTTTACTTCTGCTGAAAAACCAATACCACCTGTTTCCGAACGCGCTTGAATTACTTTATCCAAACCAGCAAAAGCTCCACCAACAATGAATAACATATTCTTTGTGTTTACTTGAATAAACTCTTGATTCGGATGTTTGCGTCCTCCTTGCGGAGCAATCGAAGCAACGGTGCCTTCAATCAATTTTAATAATGCCTGTTGAACACCTTCACCAGATACATCTCGAGTTAGCGAAGTGTTTTCTGACTTTTTGGAAATTTTATCGATTTCATCAATGTAAACAATCGCTGATTCAGCTTTTTCAACATCGAATTCACATTTCTGTAGAATCTTTTGAATGATATTTTCCACGTCTTCCCCCACATAACCTGATTCGGTTAGTGTGGTTGCGTCAGCAATAGCAAAAGGTACATCTAATAAACGCGCTAATGTTTCCGCTAGTAATGTTTTACCTGAACCTGTTGGTCCAATAAGTAGAATGTTACTTTTAGCAAGTTCAATTTGATTCTTTTTAGACTTGTTATTTTTATTGCGTAAACGCTTGTAATGATTATAAACGGCAACAGCTAGAATTTTTTTAGCACGTTCCTGACCGATGACATAACCGTCTAATTCTTCTTTTATTTCTTTAGGTTTTGGCAGTTTGCCTTCGTTCAGTGGTGTTAACTCACTCAACTCTTCTAATAAAATATCATCACAAAGCTCAACACATTCGTCACAGATATACACTGACGGACCAGCGATCATTTTTCGTATTTCATGCTGACTTTTGTTGCAAAACGAACAATAAGCTAGTTTTTCATCGTCTTTATTTTTGTCTTTGCTGCTCATAACTGTCTTTTTCGCCTAAGTCGTCGATTATTTTTCTGCTTTATCAACCGCAGTCGCACGATCAGTTAATACCTGATCAATCAATCCGTAAGTCACTGCGTCATTCGCACTTAAAAAATTATCACGATCGGTGTCGGCTTGAACCTTTTTCAAAGTTTGCCCTGTGTGATGTGCTAATACTTTGTTTAATTTTTCACGGATCAATAAAATTTCTTTCGCATGAATATCGAAATCCGATGCTTGCCCCGAAAAACCACCCAATGGTTGGTGAATCATCATGCGTGAGTGCGGCAAACAATAACGTTTACCTTTCGCTCCACCAGTTAATAAAATCGCACCCATACTTGCTGCTTGACCGATACACATGGTACTAACATCAGGTTTAATAAATTGCATGGTATCGTAAATCGACATACCTGCTGTCACCGAACCGCCTGGCGAATTGATATACAAATGAATATCTTTGTCTGGATTTTCAGATTCCAAAAACAACAACTGCGCCACGACAAGATTCGCCATGTAATCTTCGACTTGACCTACCAAAAAAATCACACGCTCTTTGAGCAAGCGTGAATAAATATCGAATGCACGTTCGCCACGAGCCGTTTGTTCCACAACCATTGGAACTAAACCACCAGCCGCTTGCGTTGCCATCATTTGTGCGAGTTGTTGTGAGTACATTTTTATATCCAGCTAGATTAAGCGTTCATGACAGTATTGAAATCGGCGTTTTCAGTCGTCACAGTCGCTTTCTCAAGTAAAAAATCAGTGACTTGTTCTTCCATTGTCATTTGACGCACGTCTTTCAAACGATTTTCATCTTTGTAATACCATTCGACAACTTGCGTTGGATTTTCGTAGCTTTTCGCCATATCTTCGATGCGAGCGCGAACTTTGCCTTCGTCTACTTTCAATTCATTTTGATGAATGATTTCGCCAATAATTAAGCCCAATGCAATACGTTTTTTTGCTTCGATTTCAAACGGTTCACGCGGCAATTGCAATGCACTCAAATCGACTTTGTTTTTCTTCGCCATTTCTTTGTAGGGCTTCAAAAGTTCTTCAACTTCTTCATCGATTAAAGCATTCGGCACGGTCAATTCGATTTTTTCATAAACAGCGGTTAACACAGAATTTTTCAAATTGGCTTTCAATTTATTAGCTAATTCGCGCTCCATGTTTTCTTTAACATCGTTACGGAATCCTTCAACTGTCCCGCTTGTTGTGCCGTAGGCTTGCACAAATTCTTCGTCGATTTCAGGCAAAACACCTGTTTCAACAAGTTTCACTTCAACTTCAAAATCAGCGACTTTGCTTGCCAATTTTTCGTTAGGATAATCTTCTGGGAAGGTGATACTGAAGTTTTTTGTGTCGCCTGCTTTCAAGCCAATTAAATTTTCTTCAAAACCTGGAATCATTTGGTTTTCACCTAATTCAACAGCGTAATCAGACACTTTGTCGTTAGTAATGCTTTCGCCTTCCACATTACCTAAAAAATCAATCGTGACGCGATTTTTTTCTTCAACGGCATTTTCAATTACTTCCCATGTTTTACGTTGTTCGCGTAATTTAGCAATCATGTCGTCAACATCACTTTCATGAACGGATGAAGATTGTTGTGTTACCGCTAACGAATCAATACCCCCTAAAGAAACGACAGGATAAATTTCAAAATTTGCGATGTAACTAAAACCGTCAGTGTTATTAAGACCGTCAATGTGCGGATAACCAGCAGGATTCAGACCTTGTTCTTTCAATGCGTCAAAGTAACTTGATTGAATTAAATCAGATGTGATTTCTTCACGAACTTGTGTGCCATACATTTTAGCAACCACTGAAGATGGAACTTTTCCACGACGGAAACCATCAATACGCGCTTCTTTGGCTATTTTTTGTAAGCGAGGAATTATTTGCGCTTGGACTGCCGATTCTGGCAAAGTAACGGTCATTTTACGACCTAATTCTGATGTCTGTTCAACAGAAACTTGCATTTATTTTCCCCACCCGTTTTTTAGTTAAAGATTGAAGTTAGATTTTTTGAGTGCCAATTTGACTCAATGATTTGAAAGTTTGAAACAACTTTTATTCGGATATTAGTGGTGCGAATGGAGAGACTCGAACTCTCACGGGGTGACCCACAGGAACCTAAATCCAGCGCGTATACCAATTTCGCCACATTCGCACGTTAATGAGGTTAAGATTATAGCCGTAATAACGTTTCCTCAACAAGTAGTAATTTGTTTTTAATCTGTATAATGTTCATCTTTTATTCTTTTCTACATAAATTACATGTTTAAACACTATTGGCTTCTGGCGCGTTTCGACAAACCAATCGGTACTTTAATTCTTTTGTATCCCGCACTTTGGGCATTGTGGATTGCCAGTAATGGAAAACCTAATTTACTCGTTCTAACGGTAATTTCATTAGGTGTAATAATTATGCGAGCAGCGGGCTGTGTGATTAACGATTACGCCGACCGCGATTTTGATCCTCACGTCGAACGCACAAAACAACGCCCCATTGCTGCTGGAAATGTCACACCAAAAACTGCGCTAATTTTTTTCACTGCTTTATGTTTATTAGCCTTTGGTTTAGTTTTACTACTAAATAAATTTACGATTTTATTATCATTTGTCGGTGCATTTTTAGCCGCAAGTTATCCATTTATGAAACGCTACACCCATTTACCTCAAGCCTATTTAGGCGTGGCTTTTGGTTGGGCAGTTCCGATGGCATTTGCAGCGCAATTAAACGAAATTCCTGCTGTAGCATGGGTGTTATATTTAGCAGTAATTTTATGGGCGTTAGTTTATGACACGATGTACGCGATGGTTGATAAAGATGATGATTTAAAAATTGGCGTGAAATCGACCGCGATTTTATTTGGTGATTACGACCGCCATATTATGGGCGGATTACAAATTGTAATTTTGGCATTACTCATTTTAGTTGGGCAAATGAAAGCGTTGGGCGAAATTTATTATTTGAGTTTAATTTTCGCTGCACTTTTTTCGATTTATCAGCAAAAACTTATTTTTCATCGTGAAAAAAGCGCGTGCTTTAAAGCATTTTTAAATAACAATTGGTTTGGATTAGTTGTTTTTATAGGCTTATTTTTTAACTATGCCATCACCTTGTAAAAATTAAAAAACACAAGCAGATATATCCGAATATGAATACAGAACAAAAATCCCTTACTTTTTACGGTTGGTTGTCGATTGCTGCTGCTATTTCAACCATTGTTTTAAAAACTTATGCTTACTTGCTGACCGATTCCGTTGGATTATTGTCCGATGCGTTGGAATCAGTCATCAATTTAGTAGCAGCAGTTATTATGCTCATTGTTTTACACATTGCTGCGTTACCGCCTGATGAAGGGCATCCTTATGGGCATGAAAAAATCGAATACTTTTCAAGTGGTGCCGAAGGAGTCATGATTTTATTAGCGGCAATTGGTATTGGCATGACTGCGTGGGAGAGATTGTGGAATCCACACACGTTGCAGCAGTTGGATATTGGTATTGGGATTTCAATAATTGCATCACTCATCAATTTAGTGGTGGCAAGAATTCTCATTAAAGTCGGCAAGCAGCAACGTTCGATTACATTAGAATCAGATGGTAAACATTTAATGACAGATGTTTGGACAACCGTTGGAATTTTAGTGGGCATTGGCGTTATTTTTGTCGCTAATTATTTTGAAAGTAGTTTGGCAATAGCGAAGCAATTAGGTTTAAACGATTGGGCGATTCTTGATCCGATTATTGCAATTTTGGTAGCGATTAACATTGTATGGGCAGGATTACAGTTAATTCGTCGCACCGTTTCTGGGTTATTAGATGCGGCATTATCCAACGATGAACAAATCAAAATTATCGAAGTGTTAGATCAATTTGTGTGTTCAGATAACATTGCTTATCACGCATTGCGAACTCGTTATTCGGGAGCAAGACGTTTTATGTCGGTGCATATTCTGGTTCAAGGTAATTGGACGGTGCAACAAGGTCATGATTTGGTGGAATTGATTGAACAAGAAATTATGGCTATTTTTAATAACATCGATATTGACACACATCTTGAACCGATTGAAGACGATGCTTCGTGGCGGCATTTGAAAACAGCGGGACAGTAATCACAATTTTCATCGCGTGTCGGCTTTTGTTTAAGACCATTTTCAGTCACAATGTTATTTTTTTCACCAATGTTGAGTTTGAAATCATGGATTATCCTGAAAAAACCTGTTCTATTGAACGTTTAGTCACCCACGAAAAATTAGTTGCCGCGACTATTGCGGGACGTAAAACCCAACAACGCCGCAATGGTGTTTATGGTTATCCAAATGAAACCTTTGAACTAGAAAATAAAACGTTTGTCATCACTGATTTATATCAACAAAAATTAGGTGAAATGACCGATGCCGATGCACAAGCAGAAGGTTATCCGAGTTTAGAAATGTATCGTGATTTGATTTTGAAAATGCACGGTGGCATGGAATGGAACGACGATGCTTCTGCGTGGGTGCATTGCTTTAAAGTGCAGGATTAAAAACCGCACAAACTTTTTATTGTTACTCCATTTTGCTAAGAAAAATTATTGGTTATGTCTGACTTTCATCCCTTTTTTCATCACGATTATGACGATGATTTATCCGTCCTAGATGCTCAACCAAAGTTAAAAAAACCGCCGTTATACCGAGTGATTTTGCTTAATGACGATTTTACACCAATGGATTTTGTCATTGAAATTTTGGTTAGTTTTTTTGGAATGTCCGAAGAGCAAGCAACAGCGATTATGTTACAAGTTCATACACGCGGCGTAGGCATTTGCGGAACTTATTCAAAAGATGTTGCCGAAACCAAAGTGTATCTCGTCAATTCCCATGCGTTTGAAAATAACCATCCGTTGAAATGCACGATGGAAGAATTGTGAGGAATTATTATGCTAGGTAAAGCCTTAGAAGCCACATTAAATACTGCGTTCAAATCGGCGCGTGAACGGCGACACGAATTTATAACGGTTGAACATTTGTTGTTTGGATTACTTGAAAATCCCGATGTTATTCCTGTTATGAACGCTTGTGATGCCGATATTAAATGGTTGCGCGGACAATTAGCGCGATTTATTGACGATACAATTTCGTACTTGCCCGAAAATACCGCACGCGACACACAGCCAA
Source organism: Methylococcaceae bacterium (assembly GCA_037134135.1). Taxonomy (GTDB): domain Bacteria; phylum Pseudomonadota; class Gammaproteobacteria; order Methylococcales; family Methylomonadaceae; genus UBA10906. Next base: position 9,544 of record JBAXMT010000048.1, read on the forward strand.
CATTAGGTTTTCAAAGAGTATTGCAACGTTCTGTCCACAATGTTCAAGCATCAGAAAAAATCGAAGTGACGGGCGCGAATTTATTAGTGGCTATTTTTAGTGAATCCGACTCCCAAGCAGTGTATTTGTTAAGCAAACAAGATATTTCACGCCTTGATGTGGTGAATTTTATCGCACACGGAATTTCTAAATTCGATGATCCTTACGAAGAACGAGAATCAGACAATGGACGTAAAAACTCCGAAAATGACACCAGCAAACCGCTTGAAAAATATGCCACGAATCTAAATGATGAAGCGGCGCGTGGACGAATTGATCCGTTAATTGGACGAGCTGCGGAAATTGAACGAACCATTCAAACACTTTGTCGTCGTCGTAAAAATAATCCGTTATTGGTGGGCGAAGCGGGCGTAGGTAAAACTGCAATTGCCGAAGGTTTGGCAAAACGTATCGTTGAAGAAGATGTGCCTGATGTTTTGCTCGATTGTGTGATTTATTCGCTTGATTTAGGCGCGTTGGTCGCTGGTACAAAATACCGTGGTGATTTTGAAAAACGTTTGAAGTCGCTATTAAATCAAATGAAAAAAGAACCTCACGCTATTTTATTTATTGATGAAATTCACACGATTATTGGTGCGGGTTCGGCTTCAGGCGGCGTGATGGATGCGGCGAATTTGATTAAACCAATGTTAGCAGCGGGACAATTACGCTGTATCGGTTCGACAACATATCAAGAATATCGCGGTATTTTTGAAAAAGATCATTCATTAGCGCGACGTTTTCAGAAAGTCGATATTTTAGAGCCATCGGTAGATGAAACGGTTTTGATTTTGAAAGGCTTAAAATCACGTTTTGAAGAACATCATGGCGTGCGTTATTCGCCAGAATCTTTACGTTTAGCGGCAGAATTATCGAATCGTTATATTACCGACCGCCATTTGCCTGACAAAGCAATTGATGTAATTGACGAAGCGGGCGCAAAACAACGAATGGCGAATGTTGAAGATAAAAAAGAACTTATTGAAGCGGCTGAAATCGAAGAAATTGTAGCGAAAATTGCCCGAATTCCAGCAAAATCTGTTTCGAGTAATGACATTGACAGGCTGGCAAATTTAGAAAAAAATCTAAAAATGTTGGTTTTTGGTCAAGACGATGCGGTTTCGGTTTTGGCATCAGCGATTAAATTATCGCGTGCAGGTTTGCGCGATTCACAAAAAACGATTGGTTCATTTTTATTTGCTGGACCAACAGGCGTTGGAAAAACGGAAGTCACGCGCCAATTAGCGAAAGTTTTGGGAATCGAGTTGATTCGTTTTGATATGTCGGAATACATGGAACGCCACACGGTCTCACGTTTAATCGGTGCGCCGCCTGGTTATGTGGGTTTTGATCAAGGCGGTTTATTGACCGAACAAGTTAATAAACATCCGCACGCGGTTTTGTTATTAGATGAATTAGAAAAAGCACATCCTGATGTATTCAATTTGTTGTTACAAGTCATGGATCACGGCACGTTGACCGATAATAATGGGCGCAAAGCGGATTTTCGGAATATCATTTTGGTGATGACGACAAATGCGGGAGCAGAAGCTGGAAGTCGTGCATCAATAGGATTCACAGAACAAAATCATGCCAGTGACAGTTTGAAAATGGTAGAAAAAGGCTTTTCGCCCGAATTCCGAAATCGTTTAGACGCAATTATTCAATTTAAACCGCTAGACATCAGCATTGTGGGTCATGTTGTGGATAAGTTTATTTTTGAATTGGAATCATTGTTGGCAGATAAAAACGTGACATTGCACCTCACACCAAAAGCGCGTTTGTGGTTAGCAGAAAACGGTTGCGATGCCAAAATGGGCGCACGCCCAATGGCGCGATTGATTCAAGAAAGCATTAAAAAACCGTTGGCTAATGATTTGCTTTTTGGAGAACTCGCGCACGGGGGACACGTTAAAATCAGTGTAAAAAATAATGAATTAGCATTTACGATTGAAAGTGCTGTTGAAATGCTTTTGACAGATTAACAATTTGACAACGAGTGCGTTAGTAAAAACTAACGCACTCGGAAAGTGATACGACCTTTGGTTAAATCGTAAGGTGTCATTTCAACTTTAACGCTATCACCCGTCAAAATACGAATGTAATGTTTACGCATTTTGCCAGAAATATGGGCGGTAACAATGTGACCATTTTCGAGCTGAACGCGAAACATGGTATTCGGTAAGGTGTCGATGACTTTGCCTTCCATTTCAATTTGATCTTCTTTTGCCATTATGTGATTTTCTCTCGTGAATTATAAAGTGTTGAATTGTAGCACATTAGCGTACTAAAAATCGTGTGACATCTTGGTGATTTTCCAGCAATAATGGATTTTCATATCCCGTGCAAAATCTTCGGCGATGGTTTGCGCGGTTATTTCATTGATATTTAAATTTTTAAATTCACTCACATCAAACTTAAATTTTCTAAAATTCGTTGAAAAATACAGAATCCCGTCTTTTGTGAGTAGCTTTGCCGAATTCCGAATCAACTGAATATAATCGCGCTGAACATCAAAAACATCGTCCATTTTTTTAGAATTTGAAAACGTCGGTGGATCTAAAAAAATTAAATCATATTGACGCGCGGCAGATTTCGCTTCTTTTTCAAGCCATTCGACACAATCGGCTTGAATAAATTCGTGTCTTCCAACCGTTGAATTTAACGCTAAATTATCTTTCGCCCACTGCAAATAAGTGTTCGACATATCAACCGTTGTGGTAATTGTCGCGCCACCGACCGCCGCATGAACCGTGGCACTTCCCGTATAAGCAAACAAATTTAAAAAGCGTTTTCCTTTTGCTTCTTTTTGAATTCTCAAACGAATCGGACGGTGATCTAAAAATAAACCTGTGTCCAAATAATTCTCGAAATTCACCAACAATTTACAATCACCTTCGATAATTTCATGAAAAATTTCGGATTCTGCTTGTTTTTCATATTGGTCAGTATTGCGTTGTTTGCGACGAATTTTGAGTAAAACTCTCGATTTCGGGACGTTTAAAACGCTGGGGATTTCTGCCAACAAACCCGCCAAACGGGCATCAGCTTTTTCTTGGTCAATGCTTTTTGGCGATTGATATTCTTGAACATTTACCCACGTTTTTTCGCAATGATAAATATCAACCGCCGCCGCGTATTCTGGTAAATCAGCATCATAAACACGGTAGGCGAAAACGCTGTTTTGTTTTGCCCATTTCGACAATTTTTTCAGATTTTTTTGTAACCGATTGGCAAACATTGGCGCGGTGAATTTTTCGGCATTTTCATCAATAATTTCAGCTTGCGCGATTTCGATAATTTTTTCGATTCGCGGCTTAATTGGCTCTTCAATAGGTTGTTCAATTCGTGGTTCAAAAAGTTTTTCTTTCGGAATAAAAAACGCTTTTTCTTCAATCGTCAAACGCAACAATCGACATTCTAACGCGCCGTTAAACAATGTAATCGGTTTATGCGAACGAATTCCCAAACGAAAACCTAACTCTGGATTGCTGATAATTAACGCAGCTTGCCAACCGACAAAATTCGTTTTTAAGGTTTGCCCAAATTGTTCGTATAAAATCGCCGTTTCGGCTTCGTCGCCCAATCGTTCACCGTAAGGCGGATTACAAACAACCAAGCCTTTTTCCCAACTTTCGGGCGGTTTTGCATCTGAAATATCTCGCCGTTCAATGTGAATTTTGCCTTGAAAACCTGCGTTTGCAACGTGCGTTAATGCGGTATTTACGGTATTTTTATTTTTATCGAAACCGACAATCATGGGCAATTTTTTCATGCCGACGATTTTTCGCCATTCGGCATCACGGCGCAGGTTTTGCCAACATTCTGCATCGTGTTTTTTCCAGCCCAGAAAACCAAAATACTCACGTCCCAATGCAGGCGCAACATCTGCGGCAATCATTGCGCCTTCTAAAAGCAACGTTCCCGAACCACACATTGGGTCTAAAAGTGATTTTCCTTCTGCCGCTAATTTTGCCCA
>JBAXMT010000049.1:0-13268 GCA_037134135.1 Methylococcaceae bacterium
ACAAAACAAAATCCGTCGCAACTAAACTGCTCACGCCGTTGAGTTGAATTGAGAAATCTGCGCCTGCTTTTGTATCAACGTTGCCCCATAAAATCTGCGTTGTTGTATCAAAAAATAATTGACCAGTTGATGAGAACTTACCTGAAAATTTCGCACCAATATCTAATTTAGTAAATGCTTGATCGCCCGCTCTGTTGGTATTTGCATCAATGCCAGACAGGTCTATTTTATCGCCTTCACTGGTTTTGAAATCGGTGATGGTATCGCGTGTTTTTACTGCTAATCCAGTTTCTTTGATGTCGTTAAACTTGAAAACATCTGTGCCTAATCCACCCGTTAAAACATCAGCACCTAAACCACCGATTAAAGTGTCATTGCCTTCTAAACTTGAAAGTTTGTCGTTTTTTGCTGTACCTGTTAGTTGGTCGTCGCCGCTGGTAGATTTTGTACTGATAACAGATTTTGGAGTTTCAATTACGGATGGATTAACAACCACTAAAGCAGGTGGCGTTTGTGTTATTGGCAATGCAGAATCAATCGCCACAACCCCATCAGCAAATTTTAAAAACTGAATGTTATTTAATGTATCTGTGCCATCTGTAAGGCTGCTAATTGTGTAAATCGAGCCATTTTGTGAAACTATGTAACTGGATTTATAGCCTGTATAAATAGCGGTATTTGTACCTAAACCTCCGTCTAAAATATCGTTGCCCGTTCCACCATCAAGCGTATCGTCGCCATATCCTGCGCTGAGATAATCGTTTCCAGCGTAACCCATGAGATATTCCGAGGCGTTTGTTCCTGTAACGTTATCGTTACCATTCATGGTGGAGGCTAAAAAATCGGTAAAACTGCTGTAACTACTCAAAGATTTAAGGTCAATAGAACCACCAATGGTTATTGCGTTACTGCCAGACGATAACGTCAATGAACTCAACGTTCCCGAAATTGACGATTGATAACTGCTGAAAACGTTGCCTGTGCCTTGAACGTTAAAATCACCGACACCAGCAAGTGAAACCTGACCATTTTGAACTGTGAAATCGGTAAGTGTTCCACCGTTGTTTGCAGAAACACCAACATATCCATCCATTGAGACTTTGGCTTGCCCACTGCTAACAATAATTTTATCAAGGTAGCCCGTTTTGTAAGCATAAGCGTTTGCTTGAGAAACCGAACCATAAAAATTAACCGTCACATTTGAATTTGCAAACGTGTAATCGCCTTGTGTAAGTGTCGATGGATATGCGGTTAAACTGCTACCATACGCCACGCCATAATCCCCATTCGTCAACGTTCCCGCAACTTTTGAAGATGAACGTGCATCGTAGGTACTGTAAGAATAAGTAAAAGCGTTGTTATACGCCTGATGAGAATAATTTAAAGCTGAAATTAGCGGCAATGACGTAGATAAAACGGCAGTCCTAGCGTCATTTAAACTGGCTAGACTTGGGAAGTTTGTGGTGATATTCATACCGTGCGACGTTGCTGCGGGTTGTGATAATGTCGTCGGCTGTAGAGCGGAAGGAATCGTAACTGCTGTCGGTGCAACCACCCCAAGATTTACAACGCCATCAGTGAATTGGATTTGTTCAACGTTGGTCAATATAACTTTTTCATCCATGTATGAATTCAAAAATTTTACTTGAGTAACTCCCGCCAATGTCACATAAGAAAAATTATTTTTTGAATCATAAAATAATACGGTATCCGTACCTAAACCACCGTCAATGTTATCGCCCGCACCTGCTAAAAAAATATCATTTCCTGAACTACCTGTTACATCTTCTGAAGCATAGCTGTATTGCCCTTTAATGATTGAGACATTTATAGGATTTAAATTTACAGTGCTATCTGAAAATTGAATTTGTTCAACGTTGGTTAATGTAACTTTTTCATCCATGTATGAATTCAAAAATTTTACTTGAGTAACGCCTGCCAATGTCACATAAGAAAAATTGTTTTTTGCATCGTAGAACAATGCGGTATCTGTTCCTAAACCACCGTCAATGTTATCGCCTGCACCAGCTAAAAATGTATCGTCGCCCGAAGTACCTTTTACATCTTCTGAAGCATAGCTGTATTGTCCTTTAATAATTGCCATTTTTTTTCCTTATGAATTTGTTAAAAATTTTGGTTTTGTAGTTCGCGTGGGAGTTTAACGTAAATCCATTTAATCATTGTTTCGCAATTCAGCTCAAATGAGCAAATTTTTTAGCAGGTGGTATCAACGAACAACCGAGCCATTACACCACAATTCATATTCGCTGATGTCGATATCATCATTCCAACTTACCGCATAACCGCCTTGTTCAACTTTGACGTTTTTAAAAAAAGCCACGTTTTTTAAATCCGCGAACATTTGATTGTTTAAAAGTGGCTTCACGTCATATTGGCGTTTTTCGTGGTTTTCAAACTCGACGAATAACTGATGATTTTCGGTTGCACGAACTGCATGAATTTTTGGCGGATTCATATTGCTAAACCAACGGCGGCAATTTGTTAAATTGCTGTGTTTGCCACATTTCAAGCAATTCAGTTTGATAACGTGTTGCCCATTCAACGACCATTTTATTGGCTCGATTGGGTAAATCGCCTTCAATCATTTCCAAGGTTTCGATATTAAAAAGCGCGTTGTATTCACCATAAACAACGTGGAAATGTGGCGGTGGATGGTCGCCAAAAAATAATTTGACCACAATTCCGTAAAACCGTGTGACTTCAGGCATTTTTGTTCCTTGTAAAATTGGTTAAAAGTTTTAGTTTAATCGCCGTTCCGTAATTCAGCGACGGCTTCAATGTGCAATTAAATTAGGGTGAGATTTCAACCATTCGCGTAAAACCTCATTCATTTTAGCTTGCCAATTCTCGCCCGTGGCTTTGAAAATGGCGATAATGTCAGAATCTACATTGACGATTTCTTTTGATGCAACGGCACGTTTAATCAAAACACCGTTGTTATATTCGTCGGCTTGTTCAAAAAACGCATCCGTTAATTCGGGCGCGTCGTCTTCATCAATCCAATCGGTGTCCATAAAATTCTTGTTCGCGTTCATTAGCTTTTCTCATTGAAATAATGCGGCGATTTTCACCACGAGGAGTCCAAACGACAACAACCATTCGTTCATCTAATTTACCAAACGTAATAAAACGAGGCTCATTGTAATCTTGTCGATTGTCGGGTGCTGTGAATTGATGCCCAGCAAAAACTTTTTTGGCATCAGCAAAATCTAAACCGCGTTCGGCTAAGGTTTTATCACGTTTATTTGGATCAAATTCAATCAACATAATTTTGTTTTCATTTTTGCTTGTTTATTTTTTGATTTAATCATTGTTTCGTAATTCAGCTCAAATGAGCAAAGTTTTTAGCGGGTGCAATTTGTAACTGAAAACCCAATGTTTTAATCAGATTAAAAACAGCATCAAAACTGGGCTTCTCTGTTTCGTTTGCAACGGTTAAATGCTTGGCTTTCGCTACATCATTTAACGCCTGAGCAATAAAATCGGAATCGTCGCCCGCTTCTTCAAAACAGGCTTCCAAATACAACGCGATGTCTTCTTCAGTTTTTAAATGGTCTACGATGTTCCATTCTTTGAGTGCAATCGTCATAAAATCAGCCTCTTTTTAGTTCGTGTGAAAGTTGTAATGCGTTTTTAATATCAACAGATTGGGTAGTCCCCGCAAACCAGTGCAGGTAATAAAATCAATAGAATACGTTAAAATAAACGCTAGCTTGATTTTGAAAAGTTGTTGAAAATCAAGTAACTTTAAAATCATCAATTACCGATTTTGCATAAAATTAGCTTACCTGCATTGGTTTGTAGGGACTATCCGATTTTTAAATCTTGGTTAGCGTGAACAGGAACTGTGAGAATCTCAGTGTATTTTGAATGCGTAAAAATATGATGACTGCCTCGAATACGTTGCAATTCCCAGCCGTATTTTAACAACAGTCGGCAGAACATTTTGCCAGAAATGCTTTTCATAATTCAATTTCGGCAACTCGCGCATTTGCAGTGGTTGTCATTCTAGCGGTGGCAACTTCTAGCCAACCTAAAGCCGCTTCTTGAATGTTGAATAAAATTTCGTCTACCGTATCGCCTTCTGAAACGCAGCCAGAAAATGCGGGAACTTCTGCCCAAAAACCGCCTTCTTCAGCGGGATGAATCACGACTTTTAGTTTCATGATAATTCTCTAATGTTAAAAATGTGGTGAGTTTGATTGTGCGTTGTTTCGTAATTTTGAGAAAGACGAATCTAAACCAATTGTTTAAGGCGATAAATCAATTCCAACGCTTGTTTTGGTGTTAAATCGTCAGCGCGAATGTCTTTAAGTAATTCCATTACGGGATTTTCAGATTGCGACACAAACAAATCAATTTGGTCATTGCCACGTTTTATCTGTTGCTCGGTGTAAGCGTGCATTTCTAATTCTCGTAATTTCGTTTTCGCATTTTCAATCACAACACGCGGCACACCCGCCAATGCCGCGACTTGTAACCCATAACTTTGATTTGCCGCGCCATCTTTAACCGCGTGTAAAAAAATAATTGTGTCACCGTGTTCAATCGCTTCTAAATGCACGTTATGAATGTTGCGATGTGCATCAGCAAGCGAAGTCAATTCAAAATAATGTGTCGCAAAAAGCGTAAAAGCTTTGGTTTCTTTTGCCAAATGTTCAGCACACGCCCAAGCCAGCGAAAGTCCATCAAATGTACTTGTTCCGCGTCCGATTTCGTCGATAAGAATTAAACTTTTTGACGTTGCATTGTGCAAGATATTTGCCGCTTCGGACATTTCCACCATAAACGTTGAACGTCCACTACTTAAATCATCTGATGCGCCAATTCGGGTGAAAATTTTATCAATGTCGCCGCACACAAAATTTTTCGCGGGAACGTAACTTCCAATGTGTGAAAGTAGCACCATCAACGCGGTTTGGCGCATAAATGTTGATTTCCCTCCCGCGTTAGGTCCTGTAATCATTAGCATTCGACGTTGTATCGACAGCGTCAAATCATTCGGCACAAAAGGCGAAGTTGAAATATATTCAACAACTAAATGACGACCTGCTTCAATGTGAATAGCATTTTTATCTGTCAAAGTTGGTTGTGATAAATTCAATTTTTCAGCACGTTCAGCAAAACAACTCAAAACATCAAGTTCGGCAAGCGCACTCGCGCACAACTGCAATTCAGGGACGGATAAACCAATAATTTCTAACAATTGGTCATACAAAAATTTTTCAAATGAGAGCGATTTTTCGCGTGCGCTTAAAACTTTGTCTTCAAAATTTTTTAATTCGTCTGTGATGTAACGCTCCGCGCCTTTTAATGTTTGTTTGCGACGATAATGTGCAGGAATTTTTTCTGCGTGCAAATGCGAAATTTCAATGAAATAACCGTGAATCCGATTGTAACTGACTTTTAGCGTGCTGATGCCTGTCGTGGCGCGTTCACGTTGTTCCATATCAATTAAAAACTGATCGGCATTTTGGCTCAAGTCCCGTAATTCATCGAGTTCAGCGTTATAACCGCCTGCAATTACGCCGCCGTCACGAATCAAAACTGGCGGATTATCAAAAATCGCCCGATGCAATAATTCAGCAGTATCAGGCGGAATGGTAATTTGTTTGTTAATGTGTTGAATTTGCGGATTATCGTGCTGCGCTAAAAGCCTTTGCAATTGTGGCAACGCAGTCAAACTGTCACGCAACGTAATTAAATCTCGTGGACGCGCTGATTTCATAGCGACTCGCGAGCTTATGCGTTCAATATCACCAATTTGCCGCAACTGACTTTGAACATTTTGATATTCTCGTGAATGAAGCAAACTCGCCACGCACGCATAACGGTGCTTCAAAATCGATTGATTTCTAAGCGGACGATTCAACCAACGTCGTAAACAGCGACTTCCCATCGACGTAATTGTGCTATCGAGAACGCCGAAAAGCGTGTATTTCATTTCGCCTGATGGGTGCGAATCGAGTTCTAAATTTCGCCGACTTGCCGCATCGAGTTGAATGCAATCGTCGTTACTTTCAACTCGAATCCCTTGAATATGCGGCAATGCAGCTTGCTGGGTATCTTTAACGTATTGCAATAAAGCACCAGCCGCTGCAATCGCGGTCGTGAGTTCATCGCAACCAAAACCTTTTAAATCCGTCGCTTTAAATTGCGAAAGCAACCGTTCACGCGCACTTGATGTTTCAAAATGCCACGCGGGGCGACGACATAAGCCGTTACGTTGTTTGAGTGTCTGCGACAAAGCAAAATCATCAGAAAATAACAATTCGGCAGGATTTAAACGCGCAATTTCGTTAATCAATGCGTCTTCTGAATCAACTTGTTGCAACACAAATCGTCCGCTGGTGACATCTAAACTGGCAATTCCATATTGATTTTTCAGCCATGAAACCGCCACGAGCAAATTATCTTGGCGTTCTTCAAGTAACGCTTCATCTGTGACAGTGGCAGGCGTAACGATGCGAACGACTTTTCGTTCAACAGGTCCTTTGCTCGTTGCTGGATCGCCGATTTGTTCGCATAACGCAACCGATTCACCCGCTCGCAAAATTTTGGCAATGTAATTTTCAGCGGCATGATGCGGAATGCCAGCCATGGGAATCGGTTCGCCGTTTGAATTGCCACGACTTGTAAGTGTGATATTTAAAAGTTGCGCGGCTTTTTTTGCGTCGTCGTAAAACAACTCGTAAAAATCACCCATTCGATAAAAAACTAAGGTGTCAGGATGTTGCGCTTTGATGCGAAAATACTGTTGCATCATGGGTGTGTGGATTTTTTCGAGGTTCATAAATTTGGTTTGATAAATTTTCTGTGGCGAGTATTTTCGCTTTTTTTCACAGTTATTGCGATAACGGCTAAAAATCACACCGTTATCGCCACAAATTTATGATTTATCAATTATTGGCAAGATTCACAATCAGGGTTGTCAATTGAGCAAAGGGCAGGGGATTCATCTTGTTTAATAACTTCTTCGTAAGACAATTCAGAAATTTGCTGTTTCAAATAATAAGTCGATTTCAAACCCAATTCCCACGCTAAAAAATACCAATTTGAAATCACGTTGCCTTTTACATTTGCTTTTTTAAACAAATTTACGGATTGTGATTGATCAATATATTTTTGACGAACCGCCGCTGCTTTGATTAACCATTCTTGATTTATATCAAATGCTGTTTTGCAAAGCTCAGGGCGATTGTGACGCATTGCGGGATCAACCACTTTAAATTTACCCGATTTGTTTTCTTTGACGAAAACCTGTTTGTAAATTGGTTCGATGCAAGGTGTTGTGCCAACGATATTTGCAATCGTTGCTGTTGGCGCGATTGCCATACAGTTTGAGTTTCTCATGCCGTATTGTTTAATTTCATTGCGGAGGACGTTCCATTCAACAGCATCGCGGCTTCCATGTCGCCATTCGTCTGGTAATTCACGCGCCGTATCAATTGGCAAAATACCATGTGACCATTTTGATCCTTCGTAACTTGAGTAATGTCCTTTTTCTTTAGCAATTTCCATTGATGATTTAATTGCCCAATACGAAAAATCTTCAAAAATAAAATCGGTTAAACGCAAATGCTCATCTGATTCCCAATCGATACCTTGTGAAATAATATAATCTGTCCACCCCATCAAGCCTAAACCAACGGGACGATGTTTTAAATTTGAACGACGAGCCTTTTCTGTTGGATAAAAATTCAAATCAATGACGTTATCAAGCATTCGCATTGCAATCGGAATCACACGCGGAAAATCTGCTTGTGTGCAAACAGAAACATTGATTGAACCCAAATTACACACAGCACTTTCATCGTCACTGGTATTCAAACTAATTTCACTGCATAAATTTGAACTACGAATAACACCAACGTGATTTTGTGGATTACGGCGATTATGTTCGTCTTTGAATGTAATTAAGGGCGCACCTGATTCGACTAATGCCGTGATAATTCCTTTCCATAACTCCATTGCGTCAATCACTTTAATCGCATCACCGCGTTCCTCAGCTGCCAAATAAGCGCGTTCAAATTCTTCGCCATAAGTTTCGCAAAGTTCAGAATTTTTATGTGAACAAAACAATGACCATTTGTCGCGTGCTTTGACGCGTTTCATAAATAAATCATTAGTCCAAATATACGGGAAAATTTCACGCGCTCTTAAACGCTCATCACCTTGCGGTTTTTTTAAGTTAATAAAGCGTTCAATATCACCGTGCCACGGTTCTAAATAGGCGGCAAAACTTCCGTTTCTTTTTCCACCTTGATTCACAGAAACGGCGGTATCATTGAAAACTTTTAAATAGGGGACAACGCCTGATGACATTCCGTGCGTGCTACCAATTCCTGCTCCAGCGGGTCGAACTCTTGTCCAATCCGTGCCGATACCACCCGCAAATTTTGAATACAACGCGCATTCAGTCATCGTCGCAAAAATGCCTTTGCCGAAATTCACACCTTCTTGTTCTTCCCAAATGGAATCATCAGTTGTCGTAACAAAACATGAACTCATTTGTGAAAATTTTGTTCCCGAATTGAAAAGCGTCGGTGTTGAACTCACAAATTCAAACTTCGACAACACGTTATAAAATTCAATAGCCCAGTTTGTGCGTGTTTCAACTGTTTCATTTAACGCAATTCCCATTGCCACACGCATCCAAAAATGTTGAGGCATTTCAATGAGTTTTTGGTTTTCATCTCGCAATAAATAGCGATCATAAACAGTTTGCATACCTAAATACTTAAATAAATCATCGCGTGAAGTATCAATTGCAGAATTTAAGGATTCCAAATCAAAGGATTGCATTTCAGGCTTGAGTTTTTCTAACGAAATTGCGTTTGAAATATAAGTCGATAATGTTGGATAAACTGTATCTTGTGTTACTTCTTTATAAATTTGCTGTAATAGTAAACGAGCAGCGGCAAATTCATAATCAGTTTTACCAACATCAATCAAACTTGCGGCACTATTGACGATGGCGGTATGAATTTGTGCCGTTTTAATGCCATCAAAAAATTGAATGTGAGCGTTGGTTTCGATTTCGGATAAAGAAACGTCTAAACCTTGACAAGCCCATTCGACAGCTTTGTGAATTTTTGCAATAACAATTTTTTGGGTTTCGCCATTTCGTTTGACTACAATCATTTTGAATTACCTTGGTTTAAAGATTTTTAATTTGAAGCGGAATAGAGGGGTGATTTCGCGTTTTGAGGCGTTGCGGGGATTAATGTTAAAAAGCCATTTATCACAATACATGAGATTGTATATTTAAAATAATCACAAGATGTAGGATTTCATGATTTTAATTTTCGGCAATAATGAAAATCAACGAGTTGGAATTTTTGAAATCGGTGAGTGGTGGCATTTAATGGTTTGATATTATTTATTTAACATAATATGCATTATGCGAAATTTATTATCTGCTTTTTTCAACTAAAAGGGTTTGCAGTTATGCACCAACAATTAACTTACTGGCTTGCAAGAACTATCTAAATTTAGCGCAACATTTACAATTTCCAACAACTCATCACGAGAAAATGGTTTTTTAAGAATATGAACTTTTGCAATCGCTTGAGCTGTACCTAAATTAAATTCGCTTGTTAAGCGTGTTCCTCGCCCCCCCGACATAGCTACAATTGGAACGAGAGTTTGTTTTTTCTGAACTGAGGTCAACTCAATAATGGTTTCAATACCATCTTTATTTGGCATAAGAATATCTGTGATAACCAAATCAAATTTAGCACGCGGATGAGCAAATAATTTTAACGCTTCTGAACCATCGGCGGCAGCAACCACTGTATGATCATCCATTGAAAGAACAAGTGAAATTAAATCTCGAATTTGTACGTCATCATCAATAATTAAAATGTGTGCCATTTTTATCCCTTTATTAATTTTTGAATTTTTTCGTGTTAGAAATTTTTTTTATCGTTTCGTTAATTATTTGAATATCAAGAGGTTTTTTAATTAAAAACGTATTTCCTTTTGGCAAATCATCAGATGATTTTAATTTACCGCTATAACCAGTACAAATCAAAATCGGTAATTCTGGGCGAATCGACAACATAAAATTTGCCAAATCCAATCCAGTTAAGTTTGGCATCGTGTAGTCTGTAATTATTACGTCAAAATAATCTGGATTTTCGTTAAAAAATGCTTTTGCCTTTAGGCTATCGGAAAATGTTTTAACGTTATGACCTAAATTTGTTAAATCTTCATCAAGCAGCAAACAAATACCTTCTTCATCGTCTACAACACAAATTTTAAATTTCGATTGCGGATAGGTTTCATTTAATTCGAGATTTGAATTAGCTTTATCATCGTCACCATCACTAGCATTTTTATAAACAGCTGGGAATAACAGATAGAAAGTGGTTCCAGCATCTAAAACAGATTCAACTACAATATGTCCGTCTTCATTATGAACAATTCCACTTACAACAGATAAACCTAATCCCGTTCCATTTCCAATTTCTTTGGTTGTGAAAAATGGATCAAAAATATCGTCAAGTTCTTGTGGAGAAATCCCCATTCCAGTATCACTCACACTAATTGTAATAAAATCCCCTTCTATTTTTTTACCACAACTTGTGCAAAACAAGTTTTCCTCTACAAAATCAGAAAATACACTTATAGAAATTATGCTGTTTTGACGATTGGAAGCATCAATCGCATCGTAAGCATTAACCATTAAATTAGTTAAAATTTGATGTAATTCGGTTGGGTCGATGAGAATTGAAGCAGATTTATCATTAAGCGAATTTACTAAAGTTATTGAAACTTCTGTTGAGATACCAGCACGTAACATGTGACTAATTTTTGCAACTTCTTCAACAATTTCAGACGGGTCAATTGGCTTTATTGCTTTGGTAATGTTTTCGCTGCAAAACATCAGCATTTTATTTACTAAATCAGCAGCTCGATTCGAGGCAATTTGAATTTGTTCTAAACATGGGAGCAATTTTTCAAAATTTTGTTTATGGCAAAATACCAGTCCAACGCGAGAAAAACCCAAAATAACAGTCACAATGTTATTGAAATCATGAGCGATGCCGCTGGTCATTTTTCCAATACTATCCATTTTTTGTAGTTGTATCAGTTGATATTGAGATTTCGCTTGTAAATTTTCAATACGTTTTCTTTCCGTAATATCGTGCATGATGCACAGGTAACTTTTGATTTCTTTCGTTTCAAAATCAATAACGGGGAAAATAACAGAATGCACCCAAAAAATTGTTCCATTTTTCGCTCTGTCACAAACTTCACCACTCCATTCTTTGCCATCCCAAAGGCATTTTTTCATTTTTTCATAAAAACTTTTTGGATGAACGCCTGACTTTAAAAGACGGTGACTATTACCTATCAATTCTGATCTTGAATACCCAGAAAGTTTAATAAAACAATCATTCACATGAATAATCGTGCCGTCAATTGTTGTTTCACTGACACTGATTGTGTTTTCAATGGCTAAAAACTTCTCTACATAGGTTGTTGTCGATTGATACGTTCTTGATTCCGTAATTTCATTTGATAATTTTTGCGTTTGAAATCTGCTAATTGCTTCTAATGCAGCGTGATAATCGGCATCATTGTTTATCTGAATTGATTGAGAGTTCATGTTTAACCATTCGTTAAAAACAACCTAAAATAAAAGTGCTTTACACACTAAAAAAGTTCAAATTGAGGCGACTGAGTTCCACCATTATTCAGACTTAAACTACTGTGATGACTGGATTCTGAAATGGAATATTCGTTTAAAATAGTATTCATTTTAATATTAAAATCATCTGTCATTTGCCCTCCACTACTTTCTAATTCTGCGATAAACTGTTGCAATAATTCGTTCCGTTGCTGCATAACGAACTGAATTCGTTCTATTCTTTGTCGCACAATATCTTGATACTGAATACTATCCAAAATATCAGAAATATCATTTGCTAATTTAAGATTGTTTTGATTGATAGCAGAAAACAACATTCCGTAATAAATTCGCATATCTTCATGGCTAGCGTCTAATCTTTTGACTGCATCCATTATGTTTGCAGCTTCGTCCATCTGCACCATAATTTCATCTAAAAACTTGAATTTCAAGCCGTCATGAATTGTTTGACGAGCCGTATTTAAACCAGATTCAATTAGTTCAGCCGCTTTACTTGAATTTAATGCAAGTTTACGAACTTCGTCCGCGACAATTTTAAATCCTAATCCCGCTTCACCAGCATGAGATGCTTGAATCGCGGCATTTACGGCAAGAATATCTGTTTGAAAACCAATATCTTTAATGCTATCTACCAAATAACCTAAACTATCAATCACGCTACTAGCTTTTTGAATTGACTGAATATCGGCTTGAATTTTACTGGGAATATCTTTAATAAAATGCCCCGTATTTACAATAAATTGTACACAATCATTTACTTCATTTTCCATTCCAGAAATTTGCGACAACGATTCGCTAATATAATGTACTAGCCCTGTTGCGCTATCTCTCAACGTACTCATATTCGTCACTAAAGTCATGCCCGCTTCATTTGTATCATTTGCTACTACTGCTAGTTGTTGGTCAATAGCTTCCTCAATTTTCAAATAAATATCAATAAGTTCGGCTGTTTCAATGATGCCTGTTGATAAATTTGGCAGTGTTTTTTGCTGAGATTGATTTAATACGAACGTTGCTAATTCACTGCGTAAATTTATTAATAATTTCTGGGTGGTACTAATTTGATTACACAAATGATTTTCTATGTTTTCACTCACGGTTAAATACTGTGAAATTGCATCAAGTGTTTGGTCGATTAACGGTGTGAGTGATTGTTTGATATTTTCGAGGGTATCATGGCTACCAAATTGCAACGTGCTAATTAATGTCTGTACAGAATCAGCAATCGTTTCCGAACGCTGTATTAAAATAGCGGCAAGTTTATCTGTTGGATTTTCAATAATGTCCACGCCTTCATTTTTAAATTCAGTTGCGTTTTCAATATGGCGAGTAATTACGTTAAAAATATAACGCAACTTTTCATTCGTAGCTTGAACCTGTTCTTCTGGCGACAGAATTTCTCGTTTTGTAGGAATTAGTTTTAATAGAGACCATTGCATACCCAATGCTACTATTATGGCTAAAACCAAAAATAAGATTTCCTTTTGATTATTTAACTGAATTTCAAAATACGGACTAAGTAATATAACGACACTCACTGGCACAAACACCGACATTAAACTTACTAAAACGATAAGTTTTGTACTAC
>JBAXMT010000050.1:0-13256 GCA_037134135.1 Methylococcaceae bacterium
TATGTGTGGATGACATCTTCTATTATCCCGCTATTTTGAAGTTTGCTGTAGTAGTGTAATTTTTCTCAGGTCTTTAATCGGCAGATGCTCGTAAAACTTAAGGGATTTATAAAAATAAATCTGCGCTAAACATTATGAATCCGCGACCCAATACCAGTGGGTTCAATGATTCCTGTTGCAGTTAAAATGACTACAAAAATAAATAAAGCTACAGACAAACCAATGCGGAACGTTAAAGCCTTGAGCGTTTTTTCTGAATTGGCTTGGTCTTTGTGTTTTACTAAGTGAAATAACGCAGAACCCAAACTAGCGATAATCGCGACAAATGTAATGATAATAAGCGTTTTAATCAACATGAAATTCGTATCGTGAAAAAAAGAAAAGTCTATTTTCGATGATTTTACGACATGAATACAACTTTAAAGGGTAGGGCATGAATATAAATTTAAAATGGTTGTTTGCGTATTTAAGTTTTTTTACGCTATTTTTAAGTTTGGGCGTATGGCAAGTTCAACGCGCTGACGACAAACAACAATTTTTAGATCTCGAAGCTAAACGTATTAGTGATTCAGTGCAATTAACAATTGAAACGCCTGATAATTTGGCACAATTACGTTATAAAAAAGCCAGTGTTACGGGAAAATTTGATACAACGAAACAATTTTTGCTCGACAATCAAATTGATACTGGCAAAGCAGGTTATTTTGTTTTTACGCCGTTTAAACTATTAAATAGAAATAAAGCCATTTTGGTCAATCGTGGTTGGATTCCGCTGATTGAACCGCGTGCGACGTTACCGAA
Organism: Methylococcaceae bacterium; assembly: GCA_037134135.1. Classification (GTDB taxonomy): domain Bacteria; phylum Pseudomonadota; class Gammaproteobacteria; order Methylococcales; family Methylomonadaceae; genus UBA10906. The sequence continues at coordinate 802 of JBAXMT010000050.1, forward strand.
TGTTAATTTTGAACCTGAAAACGAAACAACATTGAATGGGCGAATCAATACATTTCCAAGTATCGGTTTAAAGTTAGACGGTGCGAATCAACCAACAAAAACAAATCCCGCTGTCGTAGGTGTAATTGATACACAAGTTTTAGTAACACTCACGGGTTATGAATTATTTAACTTTCAATTAGAATTAGACGCAAATTCGTCCAACGGTTTCAAACGTGAATGGGCGGTTGCAAAAATTATGCAACCTGAACAACATTTAGGCTACGCACTACAATGGTTTGGTTTAGCGTTTGTGTTGACAATAATCTTTATTAAATTAGGTTTACAAAAAAATGACTCCCCAACAACGTAAAAATCGACAACTCATTATTGGAATTTTCGCGATGTCGATTATTCCATTTGGCATTGCGTGGTTTTTGGCAAAAAATCCCGAATTATTAACGCCAGCAGTGACCAATCATGGGCATTTAATTACTCCAATTATCACCACAGAACGCACAGATTTTCAGGGTTTCGATACTTTTTCGCAGGAAAATTTAAAAGAACTCGAAGCACATTGGCTGATTGTGAATGTGATTCCAAAAACCGATTGTACTGAAACGTGTTTAGATGCGATTTATAAAAGTCGGCAATTACGTTTGATGTTGAATAAAGAATTAGTGCGAACACGTCGAGCAGTTTTGGTTTTAGATTCAAGCGTTTCGCAAGATTCTGCCGCGAATTGGTGGAAAGAAGATAGTGATTTATTGCGCTTAAAACCGAATGCAGCAGTCATTGAAAAACTCAACCTGCTTTATAATGGGCAAATTCCCGAAGGTGTTTTGTTACTCGTCGATCCGCTTGGCAATTTTATGATGCAATACGCGCCGAATTTTAATCCGTATGACGCGAAAAGTGATTTGATGCACCTTTTAAAAATTTCACAAATTGGTTAGTAGAAAATGTTTAGAAAAATAACAGGAATAAGCGTGCTATTTATATTAGCGACGATTATTACAAGCGAATGGATTAGCTTATCGCCGATTGATTTAGGCAATTTAAACGAGTTACACCGATTGCTAGCGCAAATGATGCCGATTGTTATGACGGCTACATTATTTTTGGTAAGTAGTATTTTTTGGTTGTTATTTGCACTGTATTTGCGATTGAATCCAAAAGTCATTTTGTCGCCGCAACCGCAAAGCCGTTTGTTTGTTCAAGTGGCGTTAAGTGTTTTGTTAATTCAAGTGTTTTTAGGTGATTGGACAACTGCAAATCATGCAGCGTTAGCGTGTCGCGGTTTCCCGCAATGTAATGGAACGTGGTTGCCCGCGCTGAATTATGACAATGCGCTAAATTTATTTTACGGATTGCAAAATCATTACAGTGGTGCGGTGGCTTACGATGCACAAATTACCTTAGCGTGGTTACATCGTGCAGGTGCGTTATTAAGTTTCGTAATTTTGAGTGGCATCACATTTAGCGCGACTTCTGCACCATCGAAAACGTTACGCAAAGCGGGTTTGTGGTTAAGTGGGCTGTTATTTTTACAAATTGGTTTGAGCATTCTCACGATTCGATTTGATTTGCCTTGGTGGATGTCAATTATTCACGCGACATTGGCGACGTTGCTAATGTTACCGCTGATTGCGATTCATTTTTACAGCAAATACGATTTTCCCGTTTTACCCGAAGACGAAATCAAAACCTCTGAATTACCTGTTGTTGAAGTCTCTGTTGATTCATTATATGGACGTTTGAAATCACAATTACAACGTACCCGAAATGGTTTAGGTGGCGTATTTTCAACGTTATCTTTGTCGAAAACGATTAACGATGATTTGTTCGCAGAAATCGAAGCGAATTTGTTAATGGCTGACGTAGGCGTTGAAGCAACAAACGCAATTATTGCGAAATTAAACGAACGTGTGACTCGTTCAGAACTCAAAGACAGCGCGGCATTAGAAGCAATTTTAAAAGAAGAATTATTAGACATTTTGCGTCCGTGCAGCATCAATTTAACGATTCCCAAACAAGATAAACCGTTTGTGATTTTAGTCGTCGGCGTAAATGGCGCGGGTAAAACGACGACGATTGGCAAATTGGCAAACCGTTTAAAAATGCAAGGTCACAGCGTGATGCTTGCTGCTGGCGATACATTTAGAGCCGCCGCTGTTGAGCAATTACAAACATGGGGCGAACGTAATCAAATTCATGTTGTGGCGCAGCATACAGGCGCAGATTCGGCGTCGGTCATTTTCGATGCCATTCAATCCGCGCAAGCCAAAGGCATTGACGTTTTGATTGCGGACACGGCGGGACGTTTGCAAACGAAATCGAATTTGATGGACGAACTCAAAAAAGTAAAACGTATCATGGCGAAACTCGACGACACCGCGCCGCATGAAGTGTTATTAGTTTTGGATGCAGGCACGGGACAAAATGCCATTTCGCAAACCAAGATATTCAACGAAGCCGTGACGCTCACGGGTTTGACGTTAACAAAATTGGACGGCACCGCAAAAGGCGGCGTGATTTTCGCGTTGGCAAAACAATTCGGCATTCCGATTCGCTTTATTGGTATTGGTGAAAGTATTGAAGATTTGCAAGATTTTGATGCGGAATCGTTCGTTAATGCCTTGTTTACTAAGGAGTAAAATCGTGCCTAAAATTACCGCGTTATCACAACTCGATTTAGAAAAAACCTATAGCTATGCCGATTATTTAACGTGGCAACTTAGCGAAATGGTGGAACTGGTCAAAGGAAAAATCAGCGCAATGGCTCCTGCGCCGAATGTATCGCATCAACGTATTAGTCGAAAAATGTTGATGCCTATCGCTTCATATTTAGAGGGTAAAAAATGTGAGGTTTTTCACGCCCCTTTTGACGTGCGATTGTATGACCGCAAAAAATCTATTTTAGAAAACAAAGAAATTCAAACCGTTGTGCAACCCGATTTGTGTGTGGTTTGTAATCCTGATTTTTTAGATGTTCAAGGTTGTAACGGTGCGCCCGATTGGATTATTGAAATTTTGTCGAAAGGCAATTCCAAGCGTGAAATGCAAACCAAATATGCGCTTTATCAAGAAGCGGGCGTGACCGAATACTGGATCGTTTATCCCAATGATTGCGCGATTCATCAGTTTGTTTTGAATGAAAGTGGACGTTATGAATTACTCAATATGTTTACGGATGATGATATTGTCACACCACACTTATTCCCCGATCTTGCGATTAAACTTGACGATATATTTTAGTAATGACTATCGCCACAAAAACTAAAAAACGACTATGTTAAAGTTCGACAATGTAAGTATGCGTTATCCCGAAGTTGCAGGTGATGTGTTGAAAAATGTAAATTTTCATTTAGAAAAAGGTGAGATTGCATTTTTAACAGGACATTCAGGCGCGGGAAAAAGTACCTTATTCAAGCTAATTGCAATGATGGAACGTGGTAATCGTGGGCAGATTACGTTTAGTGATTACAATTTGAATCGCGTGAAGCCTAGCCAAATTCCACTTATTCGCCGAAAAATGGGATTGATTTTTCAAGATTATAAATTACTCAATGACCGCACTGTGTTTGATAACGTGGCGTTACCGTTGGTTATTATGGGCTATTCATACAAGGAAATTAGTGGGTTAGTGCGAGCAGCATTAAGCAAAGTGGGCTTGCTTGGCAAAGAAAAAAAACATCCACTGACATTATCAGGTGGTGAACAGCAGCGTGTTGGTATTGCTCGCGCTATTGTGAATAAACCGTTGATGATTTTAGCAGATGAGCCAACAGGAAATTTAGATCCTGAATTGTCGGCAGAAATCATGTATTTATTTGAGCAATTCAAACAAGTTGGTGTGACGATTTTAATTGCATCACATGATATTTCGCTCATTTCAAAACTAAATCATCGTGTGTTAAAACTGGATCACGGACAGTTGGTAGAAGGTGGCGAATCATGAATCACGAATCGAAATACGCGCCAAAATATAAAAATAATAATCGCATCATAGAAGCAAAAAAGAACTCCAAACAAACGTCGCATATTGGTGGAGAATTTTCCGATAAATTACGCGCTTATCGAGATTTGCACGCGCACGCTTTATTTTCAAGTTTGGGACGACTGGTTGCTTCACGTTTGAATGCAGTTTTGACGATTATTGTTTTGTCGATTTCGATTTCGTTGGCGTGTGGATTTTATTTACTTGTGCAAAATGTTCAACAATTAACGTCTGATTTGGAGAGCAGTAATCAAATTTCATTATTTTTGCGGGACGATGTGTCGTTAGCGAGTGCCACTCGTTTGGCGAATGGAATTAAATTAGATCCGAGTGTTCAAGTTGTAAAAGTCATTACCAAAGAACAAGCATTAAAAGAATTTGAAGATTTCAGTGGTTTTGGCGAGGCAATTCAAGCGTTAGAGAAAAATCCATTGCCGATTGTGTTGCAAGTCATTCCAAAAAATTCGCTTGAAGAAGGGCAAAATATCGAAACATTGGTTGAAAATTTTAAGCAAGCGGGTGAAGTTGATTTCGCCCAACTGGATATGCAGTGGGTAAAAAAATTGCAGCTTATGATTGATGTCGCGCAAATGTCAGTCATGCTGATGGGCGTTTTACTCAGTTTGGCGGTGCTGTTTATTACTGGCAACACGATTCGCCTTGAATTACATAATCGCAAAGACGAAATTGTGATTGCAAAATTGGTTGGCGCGACAAATAGTTTTGTCCAACGTCCATTTTTATACAGCGGTTTTTGGATTGGTTTTTTTTCGGGGATTAGCGCGTGGTTTATTGTCACGATTATGATGTTGGTGTTAAAACAGCCCATCGAAAAACTATCCATGCTTTATCACAGTAGCTTTCATTTGTTATTCATGGGCTTTTTTGAAACATTTGTATTGGTGTTTATTTCGTCATCGTTAGGAATTGTAGGTTCTTGGGTGGTGGTTCAATTACAACTAAAACAGATGAAAGGATTGTAATTATTTTTCTGCAACCAGTGTTTCAATCCGAAAACTACCCGCTTCATTTTCACCTAAAATTTTTGCTAACCACGGTAAAACTGTTTTCATTGTCGCTGCTAAATTCCACGGCGGATTGATAATAATCATGCCACTGGCATTCATTCCACGCCCCGAATTATCAGAGTTAATACCCAATTCAAATAATGCGATATTTGGAATACCGCTTTTTTTCAATGCGGTTTCTAACGCTTCATTTCGACCACGTTCAATCACGGGATACCACAGCGCGTAAGTTCCCGTGGCAAAACGTTTGTGCATTTGAATGAGCGTTTTTACAACGTCCACATAATCACTTTTCATTTCATACGATGGATCAATTAACACCAATCCGCGTCGTTCTACAGGCGGCAATAATCCTAAACCGTGTTTCAAACCGTCCATTTTTTCGATGTGAATACGCTTATCGAGTTTCATGTTGGTTTTCAAAATCTCAAATTCGTTTGAATGTAACTCAAATAAATGTAATTTATCTTTCGGGCGAAGTAATTGTTTAATTAACAACGGTGAACCTGCATAGGTTTTGAACTGTCCATTCGCGTTGAAACGTTGTTGCAAATTAACGTAATTCGCCACACTCGAAGGTAAATCGTCACGCTGCCATAATTGTGAAATCCCTGTTTCAAATTCGTGTGTTTTTAAAGCGAAATCCCCATCGAGTGCATATTTACCAGCACCTGCGTGTGTATCAATGACGCAAAACGGTTTTTCTTTTTGCCCCAAATAATTCAGTATTTCGAGCAATACAACGTGTTTTAAAACGTCGGCAAAATTTCCAGCATGAAAAGCGTGACGATAACTTAGCATCCGTTATTCGCCAATCGTCACAAGCCAACCACCTTCGCCGTTGCACTTTTCGACTTTGGTAGTGGTCTTTATATTGATTCGAGCTGTTGTATTTTTTAATTCAGCAGGCAATTTTCCCGTAACGCGATATAAATCGCCGCGTGCTTCGGTGGTAATTTGAACAGGATGTGATTTCACATTGACCTCAATTTGTTCTGGTTTTTGCACGTTAAACGCCGTGAATGAAAATTCAGATTCTGGTGCGACATTCGCCAAATTTTCGGGTTGGAATTTTTCAAATCGTACTTTTTCACAACTTGATGAACTCCCACCTCCGCCACCACTTCCGCCTGTGTGCATACTGTGGTCAATCGCGTAACTGTTTGCGGCAAATAATAAAACCACTAAGCCTAAAGCTATTTTTTGCATTGAAGAATCCTCATTATTATTTTTTTGAATTGCGTCATTTGACGCAGCATAAGTATAGATTTAAACACGCGAGGGTGCGAGGCGATTTTCAAGAATTTTTAAGCGTTCGGGTGTGCCAATATCCATCCAAAAATCCTCGAATAATTGACCTGTGACACGTTGTTCAAGCATTGCAGAACGCAATAATGGCGCAAGTTTTTTTGAATTTTTTGGAGCATTTTTGAAAAACTCTTGCGAATAAATGCCGATACCACTGAACGTAAATTTATTTTCACCTTCGGACGAAAGTATTTGATTTGAATGAATTTGAAAGTCGCCTGATAAATGATGCTCTGGATTCGGAACAAGTACCAAATGAGCTAAATCAATTGGCTGTTTTTTGAGTTCAGCAAAAGGAAAATTGGTTGCAATATCACCATTTACAACTAGGAACGGCGCGTCTTTCATTAGGTGTAACGCATGAATAATACCGCCTGCGGTTTCTAAACCATGTTCACCTTCGGACGAATAAACAATCGTCGCGCCAAATTGTGAACCATCGCCCAACGCCGTTTCGATTTGCTTGCCTAAATACGCATGATTGATGACTAAATCCGTGAAACCCGCTGATACCAATTGTTCAATCGTGCGTTCAATCAATGATTTGCCAGCTGCTTTTAATAATGGTTTGGGCGTTGAATTCGTCAGCGGACGCATTCGTTCGCCACGTCCTGCCGCCAAAATCATCGCCTGCATAACTTATAACTTAACCGATTTTGAAATAATCAATGGCTTTGGCAAGATTCGTCGCCTGACTTTTCAAACTATCTGAAGTAACGGCTGATTGTTCCACTAATATCGCATTTTGTTGGGTTGTTTCTTCCAAATTTGAAATTGCTTGATTCGCTTGTCTAATGCCCTGACTTTGTTCAGTCGATGCGGCACTGATTTGCCCAATCATTTCTGTTACCGTCCGAATTGAACCAACAATATCTTCCATCGTGTGACCCGCATCAACAACCAATTTGCTACCGTCTTCGATTTTTTCAACCGAATCGTTAATTAAGGTTTTAATTTCACCTGCGGCTGCAGCGGCGCGTTGTGCCAAGCTGCGAACTTCTGTCGCGACCACCGCAAAACCACGTCCTTGTTCACCCGCACGCGCCGCTTCAACTGCCGCATTCAACGCTAAAATGTTGGTTTGGAATGAAATGCCGTCAATCACCGAAATAATATCCACCACTTTGCGCGACGATTCTCGAATGTCTTCCATCGTTGTGACGACTCGACGAATGACATCTACACCTCGCGTAGCGTTGTTTGACGCACCAATTACAAAATCATTTACGTTATTTGCATTTTCAGTATTTGAATCAACGGTTGAATCTAATTCGTGCATACTCGCCGCAGTTTCTTCAATCGCGGCAGCTTGAGAATTTGTTCGTGTCGCTAATTGACTGCTACTCAACGCAATTTCTACTGAACCATCTTTCACGATGCGTGTAATGTCTTTGATTGATTCAACAATTTCAGTGAGTTTATAAAGTGTGTTGTTGGCATTATTTTTAATGTTTTCAAATTCGCCCGTGTATTCATTTGTAATCGTTTGCGATAAATCGCCGCGTGAAAGTGCGTCGAAAGTATTTGCCATATCGCGATAACTTCTTTCACACGTTTGGAGTAATAAATTCAAACCTTCAATCAACTGTTTAAAGAACATATTCGATGTTTGAGTTTCGATACGACCGTGGAAATTACCCGTAACTGCAGCAGAAACGATAGTAGAAATTTGCTCTTCCAATACTAATTCAGTCGTTCTATCTGCCCATTGTGTCGCTCGTCCGATATAAAAATCGCGTTCATCGAAAATAGATACAATCGTGGCTTGAATTTTTCTACCACCCAAATTCAAATTCGTTATTTTTACTTCTTTAGTGGGTTCACCAAAAGCAGCACGATCTTCGGCAGTTTCTAAATAAGTAGAAAGCGACGTTCCGTACATACTTTCAAGCGTATAACCTGGAATTCGTTTGGCAATTTCGCTTTCCATTCTTTTCCATAATGCCGTTGCTGATTTATTCATATAAATAAATTCGCGTTGTGAATTCGATAACGTCACAGGTGTTGTTACTTCATCTAATGCCATTTTAATGCGTGCCATTGAATTGGCTGAACGTCGTTCTTCAGCGGCATCGAATCCTTTGATAATTGACAATGATTTAATCGCTTGAATCAATCTGCCTAATTCATTTTTAGCAAAGTCATCAAGTCGAATTTCTTTGCCTTCTGAGGCATCTTGAATCAATTTCGTAGCTGTTTTGATGGGCGTTAAAATGCTAATTAATGTTGCAATTGCCCAGCCTAATAAAACTAAGCCCATCGCAATCGTCATTACCACTACATTTTGTGAAAACAGAGTCGTAACGTGTTCTGAAAAGTCTTTACCTTCGTTAAGATGCTTTTGAATTTCAGTGTCATGGAATAATGCGAGCTTATCCATGTTTTCGATAAACTGCCTATCAATCCCTTTCACCATTGCATCTACTGCAAAAATATCCGCAACATTGTCGGTTTTATAAGTTTTTAATGCCTCGTGATATTTCACCATCAATTCATCATGATTTTTTAGTGCAGTACCAACCAGAGTTAGCATTTCTTTTTCGGTATCTTGCGTCATCACGCTATTCAAGGCATTTAATTCGTTGCGAACTTTTACGCTTTGTTCGTCAAATGCCTGACTGTATTTGATAAATTGCGATTCATCTTGACCGCGTAATAATATATTTTTCCATTCTTGAATTTGTGTTTTGAAATCAATTTGTACCGAACGTGTCAAATTGAGGCTTTTCGCATGTAATTCAAGTTCGCGGCGATTTTCTATGTTCGTTTCTTTAATTATGTTGATGCCGTAATAGCCATACATTCCCACGCTACTAATTGCGATAATTGACCCTGCAACCAATATATTTAATTTACTTTTGATAGTGATATTTTTAAACGTGCGACGAATGGCTGCAATCAAATTTGGCGTAATGATTTCACCTGCATCAAGTTTTATTTTGCTGCGCCCTGCGATTATTTCACGATATAAATTTGCAGCCACACGGACTTCGTTGGCAGTTGGTTTATTCCGTACCGACATATAACCGATGACTTTGTTATTTTCTAACATTGGCATTGCATTGGCGCGTACCCAATAAAAACCGCCATCTTTCGTCCGATTTTTGACAATGCCTGTCCAAGAATTGCCTGATTTTAACGTTTTCCACATATCTGCAAATGCGGCTTTGGGCATATCAGAATGGCGTAAAAGGTTATGTGGTGAACCAATAAGTTCTTTTTTTGAAAAGCCACCAATGCGAACAAAATCATCATTGATGTAGGTGATGATTCCCTTCAAATCAGTTTTAGATACAATCAAATCGTCGTCTGTTAAGACATATTCTTGGTTAGTAGACATATTTTAATTTGGGGTAAAAGGTTAAAATCAAGTTTTCAAAAAACACGCGTTGCATAGCGTGAATTTTAACATGCTGTTGATTATTGAAATAATAATACTGTTATTTATCGACACAGCTGTGTTTTTTACAATTAAACAATTTTGAGATTTCTATGAATAGCACTCAGCGTCCCGTTGTTGTTTCATTTTCAGGTCACGATCCGTGTGGTGGCGCGGGAATTCAGGCAGATATTGAAACAATTACAAGCCATCATTGTCATGCCGCGAGCATTATTACTTGTTTAACGGAGCAAGATACTAAAAACGTAGCAGAAATTGTGCCGCAAAATCCCGACAAACTCATTCGACAAACAAAAATGCTGTTAAATGATTTGCCTGTTCACGCGTTTAAAATTGGGTTGATTGGTCATACCGATACAGTGCAGGTAATTTATGACATTTTGCGCCGTTATCCGTTAATTCCTGTGATTTTAGATCCAATTTTGGCGGCAGGTGGCGGAACAAATTTAGCGAATGATGATTTAATAAATTCAATGCGCGAATTACTTTTGCCATTGACCACAGTTTTAACGCCAAATTGCCAAGAAGCGCGACAATTAACGGGGTTAAACGATATTGAAGCGTGTGGTTTAAGTCTTTTAAATAATTTTGGTTGTGAATATGTTTTGATTACGGGCGCAGATGAAGCAACAAAAAGTGTAGAGAATTGTTTGTTTCATCACAATCATCGTGAAAATTACACATGGGCGAGATTGCCCTCAAAATATCACGGTTCAGGTTGCACATTAGCGGCAAGCATTGCGGCATTATTCGCGCAAGGCGTTGAACCGTTACAAGCGATAAATGATGCACAAGAATATACTTGGAATTGTTTGCAAACTGCTTATAAAACGGGGGCAGGGCAGTCAAATCCGAATCGTTTTTTTTGGAGAGATTAAATGTTGTCGATGCCAAAATGTGGACTTTATGCGATTACGCCAGACGGAAAAACGGCAGATGATATTTTGAAATTTACCGAAGCGGTTTTGAAAGGTGGCGCGAAGATTGTGCAGTATCGATCTAAACTCCCCCCTTTGAAGGGGGGCGGGGGGGATGTGCTTTTGGTGCAACAATTACGCGAACTTTGCCACGCTCACAACGTTCCGCTCATCATTAACGACAACGTTGAACTTGCCGAAATAATTGGCGCAGACGGCGTGCATTTAGGCGCAGACGATGGCTCTATTTTAGAAGCACGTCAGCGTTTGGGGGAATCTGCCATTATTGGCGTATCGTGTTACAACTCGTTAGAAATGGCGATTGTAGCTGAAAAACAAGGGGCAAATTATGTGGCATTTGGGCGATTTTTCACTTCAAATTCAAAGCCACTCGCTGCACCCGCTGAAATCGGCACATTAACTGCTGCAAAAAAAACCTTAACACTGCCAATTATCGCGATTGGCGGAATTTTGCCTGAAAATGGTGCATTGTTGTTAGATGCTGGTGCAGATTTATTAGCTGTAATTGGTGGGCTAGATACTGAAAATCCGATGGTTTCTGCACAAATGTTTACGGCATTATTTTCACAAAGTGATTGCTAAAATGTTACGTTTTACAAAAATTTTTCTTATATTTATTTTGGGGTTAGTTATGACACAGCAAAACGCGCTTGCGCTCGAAAGCGTTGAGATTTCAGCCACTTCTACACACAAATACTCGGTCATTTGGTTGCACGGTTTAGGGGCTGATGGTCACGATTTTGAAAACATCGTACCTGAATTACATTTAATTGATTCGTCGAGCATTAAATTTATTTTTCCACACGCGCCTATTCAAAAAATCACTGTCAATCATGGTGCAGAAATGCGAGCGTGGTACGACATTTTGAAAATGAATGATTTGAACCGTGAGGTTGATGTAAAAGGCATTCAGAATTCGGCAACGCTAATACATACGTTGATTCAAAAAGAAATTGATAACGGCATTCCATCGAAAAACATTTTATTGGTCGGTTTTTCACAAGGCGGCGTTTTAGCGTTGCATGCAGGTTTGCGTTTTAATCAGTCATTAGCTGGAATTATTGCGTTATCGGCTTATTTACCGACGTTGGATAGTTTGAAAACAGAACGCGCAGAAGCGAATAATCACACCCCGATTTTTATGGCACACGGAATTATTGATTCTGTTGTAGCGATTGAAACAGGCAAAGCCGCTTTTGATGGTTTGAAAGCAATGGGTTATACGATTCAATGGCACGATTATGTAATGGAACACAGTTTGTGTGTGGAAGAAATTGAACAAATTGCAGGGTTTGTGAACACGGTTCTTAAATGACACGTTTTTGTGTGAGTTTATTTGCGGTCGAAAATTTAACGATTCGGTTTGGTGACTCGCCCCCCGTTGTCGATAAAATTACGTTTGAAATTCACGCGGGTGAAACGTTTGCTTTAGTCGGTGAATCGGGTTCGGGAAAATCAATGACGGCGTTAGCGGCATTGAATTTGTTACCACACAACGCAATTATTGAAAGTAAAACGCGACGTTTGGAAAACGAAAATTTAGCTGAACTTTCGGAAAAAGCATGGTGCAAAATTCGTGGGCGACGAATTGCGATTATTTTTCAAGATCCAATTTCGTCGTTAAATCCCGTGATGACGATTGGGCAGCAAATTGCCGAAGTTTTGAATTTGCACTTCAAACTTTCAAAATTGGAACTTAAAAATCGTGTTGTGGAATTATTGCAGCAAGTTGAATTGCCGAACGCAGCGCAGCGTGTCAAAGATTATCCGCATCAACTTTCGGGCGGACAACGTCAGCGCGT
>JBAXMT010000051.1:0-13157 GCA_037134135.1 Methylococcaceae bacterium
AAGTCGGTATGCCGCTTGATGATGAAAAACTTAAATCTGTGACTGTTACCAATTTAAAAACAGGTATCGGCAGTTTGGATGGCGAAGAAGATGGCGAAGACATCGACATCGGTTTAGCGAACATCAAACTCGCGGTGCGTTATTTGTGGGGTGAAGAATCTGACGAAAGTTTGCCTGAAATTCAGCCTTATAAAAATGGTGATATGCCAGAATCGATTCGTGTTGCAGTGGCATCGAACAGTGCTGAATTATTGAACGGACATTTTGGCTCGTGTGTTCGGTTTTTGGTTTATCAATTATCACACGATGAATACCGTTTAATTGATATTCGTTCGACGATTGAAGCTGATGATTCCGATGACCGCAATTTATTTCGTGTAAATCTAATCAAAGATTGTCAGGTTATTTTTATGCAATCGATTGGAGGTCCTGCGGCAGCGAAAGTGATTAGAGCGGATATTTATCCGATTAAAGTGCCAGAAGTCGTTGATGCGGTTGAGCAATTGAAAACATTCCAAAAAGTGTTCGACGCGCCACCACCTTGGATGGCAAAAGCGTTAGGTCGTACTGCCGAAGAGCGGAAACGATTTTTAAGTCACGATTAGAAATAAAAAGCCCCGTCGTTGAAATGCAACGCAGGGCTTGATAAATCTGGGTTTGTGATAGGTTACAAAATTAAGATACGCCCGTTTAAAACGGGCTTTTTTTGTTTTGAAGTGCGAAAATTTACACCACCGATAACATTGCATTTAATGCTGTTTTGGCGAGCAACGTATCTTTTTCGGGTACTGAAATTTGATTGACAACATGACCCGCGACCAAATTTTCTAACACCCAAGCGAGATGCTGTGGATCGGTTCTAAACATCGTCGAACACATACACAACATCGGTGACATAAAATGTATATTTTTGTCGGTGCATTCTTCGTTCAAACGATTAACTAAATTCAATTCCGTAGCGACTAACCAACGACTACCCGATTCTGAAGCACGAACTGTTTTCAAAATAAATTCCGTCGAACCCACATAATCTGATTTTTGACAGACTTCCAAACACGCTTCGGGATGTGAAATTACTTTCGTTTCAGGATATTGTGCGAGGAAATTGTCGATATGCTCTGGCTTAAACATTTGATGTACAGAACAAAAGCCATTCCACAAAATCATTTTGGCATTTTTGATTTCTTCAACCGTTAAACCACCTAATGGTTTTGTGAAATCCCAAACAACCATGTCATCTAAACTCATGCCCATTCGGTGTGCTGTGTTACGCCCCAAATGTTGGTCTGGAAAAAATAACACTTTTTCACGACGTGAAAAACTCCAATCTAAAATCTTTTCAGCATTTGATGATGTGCAAACTATACCACCATGTTCACCACAAAAAGCTTTCAAGTCAGCGGCTGAATTGATGTAAGTGACGGGGGTGACTTCATTTTCCACATCTAAAACTTGTGCAAGTTCAGACCAACATTGATTCACTTTCATGAGATTTGCCATGTCCGCCATTGAACAACCAGCGGCTAAATCGGGCAAAATCGCAATTTGATTTGGACGCGATAAAATATCAGCGACTTCTGCCATGAAATGTACGCCACAAAAGACGATATATTCCGCTGTTGATTCCGCCGCATTTTTAGAAAGTTTTAAAGAATCACCCGAAAAATCGGCGTGTTTAAAAACTTCATTGCGTTGGTAATGATGTCCTAAAATCACACAACGGTCGCCCAACTGTGCTTTTGCTTTCTCAATTAAAGCATCACATTCTTCATCCGTTAATGCCGCGTAATCATAAATAGATAATGTCATTTTTTTAACTCGTTACTTTTCAAAAATAGCTTCAATTTTTCACCCTATTTCCCAATCTTCATTGGTGTGGTGTGATTTGTGACATCTTATCGAAAAATCACGTTTTTTGTTGAAATAAAAACACGACATTTAAACGTAAAACCTAAGGATATATTTTGAAATTGGCAACAGTCGCTGTCAAATTACTGGTTTGCTGTTCAAGCGAATGTGCTGATGATGCGGCTTGCCCAACTAATGCCGCGTTTTGTTTTGTAACATCATCCATGTGTGACAACGAAGAATTCACTTGAATAATACTTTTCGATTGTTCGTCCGAAGCTGTCGTAATTTCTGAAATAGTGTTTGTCACGCCTTCAATAGAATTTAAAATTTCTTCCATTGTTTTACCTGCTTTGACAACCAAAATACTACCGTCTTCCACTTTTTCAACGGAATCGCTAATCAGATTTTTAATTTCACCTGCCGCTGCCGCTGCACGTTGCGCTAAACTTCGTACTTCTGTTGCCACAACCGCAAAACCACGACCTTGTTCGCCAGCGCGTGCTGCTTCAACCGCTGCATTTAAGGCAAGAATGTTTGTTTGGAACGCGATACCATCAATAACGGAAATAATATCGACGATTTTTTTCGACGATTCATTGATACCTTCCATCGTCGAAACCACTTGGTTCACTGCTTTAACACCCGTTTGTGCGATGTTTGAAGATACTCGCGCCAATTCATTCGCATGATTTGCGCTTTTGCTGTTTTGTCTGACTGTGACCATAAATTCTTCCATATTGGTCGCTGTTTTTTTCAAACTGTCAGATTGCTCTTCTGTTCGATTTGATAAATCATTATTTCCAGCTGCGATTTCTTGCGCTGCGAGGGTAATAATTTCACTAGAATCTTTAATTTCACCTACCAATACCTTGAGATTGTTTACAGTGGTATTCATACCTAAAAGCACTTCACCAAATGTTCCAGGATAATCTTTCTCGGTACATTGTGTTAAATCACCCTGTGCAAGTGCTTTAGAAATTCGTTCGATGTCATGAAAGCTGCCTTCCAAAGCATCTAACGATAAATTTACATTGTTTTTTAATACCGCAAAATCGCCTTGTCCTTGGGCTTGAACACGATGACTAATGTCGCCTTGTGCAACCTGACTCATCACTTCGCCAATGCCATCAATCATGGTTTGCATAGTTTGCATAGCTTCCGTCGCGTTGCTAATAGCTTTCGCGTATTCGCCCTCCACTTTCAAATCGATTTTTTTATTAAAATCTCCTGCATTTAACGCGGTCATCAATTCATTAATGCCACTCGTTGTTTCAGATAATACTTTTGTGAGCATATTTAATCGCTTCAATGCACTTGCAAAACCGCCATGTAATCCCTGTGGGTAACTTCTGCGGGTGAAATCGCCATAAGTCACATAAGCCATTGAATAATACATATCGACTTGAGCGGTTTCGACTTGATCCATCAAATCATTTAAACCCCATGCCATTGCTTGTAAGGCAGTTTCTTTTTTGCCGATATTTGTCACACGAACATAAGCCTCACCCACACGCCAGTGTTCGGTGGCATCCATGATTTTTTCGAGTAATTGTTTATTCTTTTGACTGGATTTGCGCCACGCCCACACCGAAACAAGTGAACCGACTGTCAACGCAATAGGAATCGTTGAATCATTATTATCATGTAGCCAACTGAAGGCTAATGAACATCCCCACATCAAACCAACTGCTGAGAATGTTACTTTTTCGTTTATTTTAAAGCGATTGGAGAACATTGATAAGCCCCTCATAACTAACGCCTTTATCCTCTAATAATTGTCCTAAAATCGCGCCAGAAGCAGCCATCGCTTCTTTTGCACCTGCCTGTCTTTCGGCATCAAGCATCGCTTTATACACGCCTTCTACAATTGGGATTGCTTTAGCATTTGGCATTCTTCGTACCGATGTATAACCAATTTTTTGTTTGTTTTTATCAATAATCGGGGCAACGTGTGTGAATACCCAATAAAAACCACCGTCTTTTGACATATTTTTTACGAAAGCAAAAATCTCTTTGTCTTCAGATAAATAATCCCAAAGCAGTTTGAAAACAACACGCGGCATATCAGGATGACGAATAATATTATGTTGGCTACCGAGTAATTCATGTTCTTCGTAGCCAGAGAACTCGATAAAAATCTCGTTTCCGTAAGTAATTCGACCCGTCAAATCCGTTTTTGACACGATAAAATCGCCTTCCCGCATAATTTGTTCTTTAGTTGTCGGTATGATGTCTTTACGTTTCATAGGTTAAACCCTGTTTTTATAATTTTTGATGTTTATTGAGCGTTATAATGTTCACATTATGACAGCATTTTTACATTTAAATAAATATGGTATTTTCAGAACACACACGCTTACAGTATTTAAATTCAATGGGCATTACTGTTTGGCAATCACGTTTTATGCCTGAATACTTAACCGCCGTATCACCTCAAGATATAAAGATTGAAACGCCTTTTATCGATTCATGGGAACGATTACATACTGAAGTTAGTTCCTGTCAGTTATGCAGTTTGTGTACCACTCGCAATCAAACAGTTTTTGGCGAAGGAAATGTAAATGCCGATTGGATGTTTGTTGGCGAAGCACCTGGTGAACATGAAGATGAACAAGGATTTCCTTTTGTCGGCGAGGCAGGACAATTATTAAATGAAATGTTACGCGCCATGCGATTGACACGCGAAGAAATTTTTTTAACCAATATACTAAAATGCCGCCCACCTTCAAATCGTGATCCGCACGTCGATGAAATTAAACATTGCCGTGATTATTTACAGCGACAAATTACATTGATTCAACCGAAAATCATTATTGCCGCTGGACGAATTGCCGCCCAAACTTTGTTGGAAACACACGAAAAAATTGGCAAATTACGCGGTGAAGTGCATTTTTTTCAGAATACGCCGTTGATTGCCATTTATCACCCCTCGTATTTACTGCGCTCTTTGACTGAAAAACGTAAAGCGTGGCAAGATTTACAGTTTGCGTTACAGACGTTTAAAAGCCTTTGAGAATTAAAAAATGCGTGGATTACTAGACCGATTAAAAGATTTTATAATTTATGATGCTGATGTGGAGTTTTATGCCAAAGTTTTTCCAGATTCTGTGGGGCGCAAAGAGCTGATGCGCTTACGAAAAATGAACCGTTCCGACTTGCCGCAAGTTGTCGCTATTGAAAAATCAAGCTACCAATTTCCGTGGGGCGAAGATATTTTCCGTGATTGTTTAAACACCCGTTACGATTGCTGGGTTTGCGAATTAGGCGACGACGTTTTAGGTTACGGCATTATGTCGATGGCGGTCGGTGAATCGCATATTTTGAATTTATGCGTGTCGCCTAAAGAACAAAAACAAGGCATTGGGCGAAAAATTTTAGAACATTTAATTTCGATTGCCAAAAAAGAAGCCGAGCAAATGTTTTTAGAAGTGCGCCCGTCAAATACGGGCGCGATTGCACTTTATGATTCAATTGGTTTTAACGAAATCGGTGTGCGTAAAGGTTATTACGAAGCGGTGAATGGGCGTGAAGATGGATTGATGTTTGCGTTAGAATTACTTTAAGGTCGGGTTTCTTGTTTACCAATAAACAAGTCATTGCTCACAATTTCCACGGCATTTAACCACGTTAATGATTGCTGACATTCGGGCGAATACGGCGGTTCTTTGCAAACGCTTAATTGCCCATTTTTAAATTCATTGAAATGCAAACCCGTCAATGGTCGAATCAATCGGTCATCGGGTGGCGCGGTGAAATCCATAATGGTTTTTTGGTTTAAATGCAGTAAATTCAAAATCAATTTCGGCACTTGATAAAGTGGCAAACTACCGACTTTCAACGCCCCTTTTTTACCATCAATAATTAACAATGGCGTACTGACATAAGATTTAAACATCGCATCTGTGAATTCACCGCGATCACTTGTTAAAAAACCTGATTCGACATATCCCGCGAAATTTTCACCCAAAAATGGCAAGTGATCACCAAATGCCACGATAATTCCATTCGGATCTTTCTTTTGCAGAGCTTTAATGAAATCAGCAAATTCTTGTGATTTATAAAAAATCGTATTGGCGTAAGCGGTGACTTCTTCGACTTCTGACGAACTACTAATGACAGGCGGACGACTATCATTCAATGGATAATCCCAATGCCCAAAATAAGTCACGATATAATCAAGAATCGGTTGTTGTGTCGTTAAATCATTGGATATTTTTTCTAATACCTGACGATACAACGAACTGTCACCCAAAAATTCACGGTTAATATCTTCTAAATTAAAATCTTTTTCTGACCAATATGTTTGAAAACCCACCCGATGATACGCATTCACACGATTCCAAAACACGGGAACATTTGGATGTGACACAACTGTTTTGTAACCTTTTTGCGCCAACAAATGCGGTAAACATGGCACGTCGTTAAGCAGTTGCCGTTCAAATTTCACCGTGTTTCTGGTCACAGGAAAACCACATAAAACTTCAAATTCCGAATTCGCGGTCATTCCCGCAAAAACAGGCACGAGAGCGGTTGAATTATTGGCACTTTTCCATAATTTACGAAAATCATCTGACAACGGATTTTTTTTAAATTTCACTTTCGTTAAGTTATTTGCGTCCCAAAATGATTCCAATAACACAATATGCACGTTGCGAGGCGTGAAATCTTCAAAGGCATTTGTTTCTGATTGTTGGCTGAGTAATTGTTTAGCTGCACGTTTTGCTTCATCTTCATCAGGCGCAGAATCTGCCGTTAAAAAATACCGTGCCGTTTCAACTAATGTGTGAATCGTTGCGCCTTGCCAAAAATAATTAGAGCGTTGATTCCAAGGCGTTGTGCCGATGTAAGTGTCAATTGGTTCAACGATAACATTCGGCTGATATACCGTCGTGATGGTCAATAATCCTGCAAAAACACCGCCGATATAATTATGCAATCGGTGTAATTTGAGATTGAAAATCAGCAAACCGCCCAAAGCAACTAATGGCAAGGCTAACGCAAAGAATTTCCAACCACTTAAAATCAATAACAGCGAACGCAACGCAAAAATATCATCTGGCATTAAAGGTCCACCAAAAAAAGCGATTTTAATGGGATTTCCCAAATATAAAATCCCCATAATCAGTGCGTGTAAAATTAAAAAAATCCATGTCCGACGAGACATCGCAAACAAAATATAAGCCAGCATTAACTGGAAAAAATAATCGAGTGGCATCGATGTGAATGCCATTTCAACATCAAATTGCCATGCACTAATTAAGTAATAAAACGCATAAAAAAAGGCAGTTGAATAAACAGGTAATAACGAAGAGTGAAGGAATTTTTTTAGCATTATAAAATCGAATTAAAGAGAAAATAGTTTTGGTTCAAGATGCTTGATTTGTGTTTTTGATTATCTTGTAGACAAAAGTGTAGCACTACCACCGCTTCTTTCGTTTATCATTATAATTATTCAACACTACGCGACTTTATCGCGTTCACATTTTTACAATTTAACGGTTAAAAATTTATGGAACATCAACCACCCAATTCTGGCTGGGAACGCGATTTAATTGAAAAAGTCGCTCTTGCTGCAATTACTGAACAAACTCGCGCTCGCCGTTGGGGTATCGCATTTAAAAGCCTATTATTTATTTATTTATTTGCTATTTTTGGTGCCACTATTTATCCAAAAATGGGAAGTCATCACACTTCTAAAGGTGAAAATCACACTGCGATTATTAATTTAGTTGGGCAAATTTCTGAAGATAAAGATGCGAATGCCGATTCGATTATTGAAGGTTTGCGTGACGCAGTTGAAGATAAGCATACGAAAGGCATTATTTTACACGCGAATTCACCAGGCGGCAGCCCCGTTCAATCCGCTTATGTTTATGATGAAATTCGCCGCATCAAAAAAGAACATCCAACATTGCCAATTTATACTGTTGTCAGTGATATGTGTGCTTCAGGCTGTTATTACATTGCCTCAGCGAGCGACAAAATTTTCGTCAATTCAGCAAGTTTAGTGGGTTCAATTGGTGTGTTGATGGATGGGTTCGGTTTTGTCGATGTGATGCAAAAGTTGGGCGTAGAACGTCGTTTATTAACCGCTGGTTCACACAAAGCGATGCTTGATCCATTTACGCCGCGCAAAGAAAACGAAACGATTTATATGCAAAACTTGTTGAATCAAGTGCATCAACAATTTATTTCAGCCGTAAGAACTGGACGCGGTACACGCTTAAAAGAATCTCCCGATATGTTTTCTGGTTTAGTTTGGTCGGGTGAAGAAGCGGTGAAAATAGGTTTAGTTGATGATTTTGCCACGCAACACGAAATCGCTAAAAACATAATTGGTGCGGAAGATGAAGTGAATTTCACACCACAAGAACATTTATTTGATCGACTCGCTGGACGTTTAGGCGCGTCATTTGGACACGCTTTGAGTAGTTTTTTACAACCCGTGTCATTACGTTAATCAGGAGAAAATGATGGCAGAGAAAAAAGAGAAAAAGGTAAAAGAAGAACCTGTAAAAAAAGAGCCACCAGTAAAAGTAGTAAAAATGCCAAGTTTTACGCGTTTGTTTATTGGCGGTTTAATGGCGTATTGGCTTTCAACTATTATGAATCCTGCATTTGTAGCAATTGGTGCATTGTTGATTTTGCTAATTCCTGTTCTGTCGGTAGACAATATCTTTGCAAAGCAATTTATTAGAGCGTATTTCCCACCGCCAAAGATTGAGCCGAAAGTCATGAGTAAAAACGAATATCGAGAAATGAAAATTGCTGAAGAAGAAGCAGCAGAATTAATTAGAAACCCACCACCACCTCCCCCAAAACACAATATATTAAAAGAACAATAAAAATATATTCAAACAAAACCGTTTTTGAGAGTATTCAAAAGCGGTTTTTTTATTTCGATAATAACCATCAATCATGTCAAAAATACTTTGTGGAAAAATAAAAGCGTGGGGCGAAGAACTTGGTTTTCAACAAGTTGGCATTACAAATACAGATTTATCTCAAGCTGAAGCGCGTTTGCAAATATGGTTGGCAAACGATTTTCACGGTGAACTCGATTATATGGCGCGGCACGGTTTAAAACGTAGTCGCCCTGCCCTGCTCCATGAAAATACGAAAAGCATTATTTCGGTGCGGCTCGATTATTTACCCGAAAATCAAAATGAAATAAAACGTATTTTAGCTGCCGAAAATACCGCTTATATTTCACGTTACGCGCTCGGACGCGATTATCACAAACTGATGCGTCAACGTTTACAAAAATTAGCAGACAAAATTCAAACCGAAATCGGCGAATTTGGTTATCGCGCTTTTGTAGACAGTGCGCCCGTTTTAGAAAAAGCAATTGCCGAAAAAGCGGGTTTAGGCTGGATTGGAAAACATTCAAATTTAATCAATCGCAAAGCAGGTTCGTGGTTTTTTTTGGGTGAAATCTACACCGATTTGGATTTGCCCATTGATGAACCTACGACTTCACATTGTGGCGAATGCAGCGCGTGTTTGACGATTTGTCCAACTCAAGCGATTATTGCGCCCTATCAAGTCGATGCGCGGCGTTGTGTGTCGTATTTAACGATTGAATTACATGGCGCAATTCCCGAAGAATTTCGTCCATTAATTGGCAATCGAATTTACGGTTGTGATGATTGCCAATTGATTTGCCCGTGGAATCGATTTGCGAATTTAACGAAAGAATCCGATTTTAATCCGCGCCACAATTTAAATTCACAAGAATTGTTAACTGTTTTCGCGTGGTCTGAAACGGAGTTTTTAACCAAAACAGAAGGCTCGGCAATTCGGCGTATTGGTTATGAACGATGGTTGCGAAATATCGCTGTTGCTTTAGGAAATGCGCCCAAAAGCGAAGTTATTTTGAAAGCTCTAAATGAACGCTTAACGTTCGATTCCGATTTGGTTCGAGAACATATCTTATGGGCAATTACGCGCCAAACGACTTAATTTTTGACCAATCAAATGATTCACCTGGATCTGTTTTACGTTCGGGTGCAATGTCAGAATGTCCTGCGATATTTTTTAACGTTGGGTAGGTTTCAACTAATTCGGCAATAACCGCATTTAATTTTTCATATTGCGCTTCTGTGTAAGCAATTGTTTCAGAACCTTCTAGCTCAATTCCAATTGAAAAATCATTACAATTTTCACGCGCTTGAAAACGTGAAATTCCTGCGTGCCATGCGCGTTTATTAAACGGTACAAACTGCACACATTCTCCGTCACGCCGAATCAACAAATGCGTGGAAACTTGCAGCGTGTGAATTTCTTGAAAATAGGCATGAGAATCAGGATTTAAACGATTACAAAATAAATCTTCAATATAACCGTCACCAAATTGATTTGGCGGCAAACTAATGCAATGAATCACCAACAACGAAATGGCGTTTTCGTCAGGACGATTATTAAAATTTGGTGATGAAACGTGTGTGATGTTAGTAAACCAATGATTTTGAATGTTCATACATTTAATAACTCAATCGAATCGCAGTATTTCCGAGCCAGATTTTTAATTCGTGCAACAACTCATCACTGGTTTCGACTTGCCACGCATTACTTAAACGTAATGTGGCGCGAGCATTATCGCCGTAATAATCAATTAAAACCTGCGTTTCACCGCCTTTCACAGTTTGTAAAATTTCAGCCAATTTTTCAAATTGGGCGACATTATTTTTTAACGTGAGTAGCAAAATGCGGCGTGATTTTTCAATCGGGTAAATTTTATCGACCGTCAGCATTGGCACATTTAAATAGTTGTCGAGCAATAAATTCCCTTCGACAATCAACAATCTATCTTTATATTCAGGAGTAAAAAAATCTTTGTTTTCGTCATAAATTTCACGATGTGCGACGATTTCTAAACGCGCCGAATTGTCGTCTAAAATCGCAAAGCCGCGTGATTTACCTTGTTTATTTTGGCGTGAACCAATATCAATTGCTAAACCTGCAACTTTCACCGAATTTGAACGTCTTTCAGGCACAATTTCCGCAATTCGCGCCGCTAAATTTCGCGGCGTGAGTTTGCGTAATTCGTCGGCGTATTGATCAATCGGGTGTCCTGTTAAAAATAATCCCAAAACGTTTTTTTCTTCGCTGAATTTAAATTTTTCTGACCAAGGCTCGACGTTAATGGCATAGGTTTTATTTTCAGATTCGTCGGTTTCGTCATTTCCTCCACCCAAACCAAATAAATCGCTTTGCCCTGCAATTTTCATTTTGTTTTTGTGTTCAGCAATTTGCAGAGCGGTAGGTAATTCTGCCAAATGCGCGGCGCGGTTTAAGTCGAATTCGTCAAACGCCCCCGCTTTGATTAAGGCTTCAGAAACCCGCTTGTTGAATTTTCGTAAATCCACACGCTGACATAAATCATGCAAACTCAAAAATAAACCGTTAATTTTTCGTTCAGCAATCATGTCTAAAAGAGCCGCTTCGCCTGCGCCTTTCAACGCCCCTAAGCCATAGACCAATTCGCCGTTATCATTTACGGTGAATTTGAAATCAGAATAATTTATCGACGGTGGCACGATTTTAATTTTGAGAGCGCGGCATTCTTCGATGTTGATAACGATTTTATCGGTGTTATCCATATCAGCCGAAAGCACCGCTGCCATGAAAGCCGCTGGATAATGCGCCTTTAACCATGCTGTTTGATAAGCGACTAGGGCGTAGGCTGCGCTGTGGGATTTATTAAATCCATATCCTGAAAATTTATCAACCAAATCAAATACATAGCTCGAAGTTTCTTCCGTAACTTGGTTTGCAATTGCACCTTTAATGAAAAATTCGCGTTGATTTGCCATTTCCTTAGCATCTTTCTTGCCCATGCAATTGTGCGCGACAAAATCATTGGCAATAAAATTGTGTGTTTCAGGAATGGTTAAGTCAAAAACACGCTCTTCACCAATGAATTCAACCGAAACAATTTTGTCCCAAAAAACTTCCGATTCAGCGATAGCTTGTAATTTTGAATCATTAAAAACTTGTGCGAAATTCGCTACTCGATGACGAGCAATTTCACGTTGTGGATTTTTAAAATTTAATCCGCTCGACATCGTTCCTTTTTTAAAATCGATTGCTGTATCAATTTCAGACCATGTCATGCCGCTTGCGTATTTTGCATTGGCAATTAGGTATGTGACCGCACTTGGAAGCTGATGTTTAGACTGATTTTTGAGTTTAATCAGAACTAAGTCATAACAAATTTTTGCTTTTTCACGCTTTGCCGCGCTCATGAACGGCACAATCAAATCATAAAATTTCAACATATCTTCGCGCCCCGTAATTTGAGCGCGATACGAAAAATAGGGCTGATTTTTATACATTGATTTTTTTACGTTAAACAAGCCGACAATGCCAAAACGTAATAGCAAATGTTGAATTTGCTCAATTAACTTTTGAGACGTTGAAGTGTAATCAGAATGCCCAATTGAAATATCAAACGTGCCGTCAGTAGACCACAATGTACCTAAAAATAAAGCTAATTGTGGCGGCGATAATTCATAAACCCACAACGGAATTTCTTTATCGCGAGAACAGGTGCGTTTAAGTTTTTCATCAATCCAAGCGTTAAATTCAGGAAACCAAATTTTTGCATAAGCAACAGATTTTTTGTTTTCGTGATGTTGATGAGAAACTGAAACGGTTCGCCCAAATAATGCCTGGCAACAATCATTGAAATCACTAATCAATAATTCGTCACTGTTACAAAAATAACTGCCAACCCGTTTTTTTTGCGATAAATAACCGTCGCCAATTAAATAAGCAGCAATTTTTATTTCTGATTCGCTAATTGTGTTTTCATGCAAAATTGGTAAATTTTTTGTTAAGCCAATGCTGTCGCCAACATTGAAGTCTTCTAATTTTTGCCAGCCTGAAATTGTGTAAAACAAATGGTCAGACGTGGCGCGAATTTTACGATTGGTTTTTGTCGTAATTTCCCAAACGTCACGCACGCCATTGTCAAAAATTGCTGTAATAGGTTTGGTAACAATTTTTTGCGTCGTTAAATCGAGCGAAAAAACATCACGTCCAAGCCATTCATTTTGATTATCAGCAATCGTTTGAAGCGTGACACATTGTCCTGTGGCGACATCGACAATTTCAGTCGAACCGCTTAAACAACGCCTCAGAATATCCGCCCCACCTAACGTATAACCCGACAATTCCCGCGCAATTTGCATAACCTGTTCTTGATACAAAATCACGCCGTTGGTTGGTTCTAAAATTGGTTCAAGAATCGGATGCGCGTATTCAGCAGGTTTGCGTTTGTGTTTGACGTTGACGTAATCATC
>JBAXMT010000052.1:0-13141 GCA_037134135.1 Methylococcaceae bacterium
ACCAAGCGCAGATTCGTCTAAAAGTGTCGCCACAGTTTTTCGATCAAATGTTAATGGCGTTTGCAAATAGGCTTCTGAACCAAACAAAATCAAACCAACTCTATCGCCAACACGCCGCTCGATAAAATCAGTCGCAATCGATTTAATTGCGGTTAAACGGTCAACATAATCTTTGTCTAAAATAAAATCTTTCTCTTGCATACTGGCTGATAAATCAACCGCTAACATTAAATCGCGTCCATTTATCGCTTGTTCAATCGGTTCGCCCAACCATTGTGGACGTGCTGCCGCGAAAACTAAAAATATCCACGCAAATATAGCTAAATATAATCGTGTGCGTTTTGGCGCGGCGATTTTTACAGGTGAGTCATACACAAAATCTGCTAAAAAAGGCACGCGCAACGCGCTTTGATTTGCGTTGAGTTTCGCAGGCGCAACCCAATAAACCAACAATGGAAAAGGTAATGCAACGAGTAACCATGGGGTGAGTAATTGAATCATGCTGTTTTTTTAGGTCGGTGAGCATTTGAATTTTGAGCATTCAGCCACGTTTGTGCGAGTTGAAATAACGCGGGCAAATCCATATTTTCAGGCAATTTTTTTTGATAAGGCACATCGATTAAACAACGTCCAATTCCATTTTTAAACGGCGAATCTTTAAGCGAAGTATCTAAATAATCTAACCACGCCCGCCCCGTTAAACCGCCAGCTTCGGGTTTATGATTCACTGCCACACGGCGCAACAATATCGATAATTCACAAACTTTTTCCAATGGCGTTAGTGCCTCGTTAGTTTGTAATTGTTTGAGTAATTTTTTAGCCTCTTTAATCGCGGTTTTTTGAAATAATTTTTGAATCAACGCAATCAAAAAATAAGTAAAAATCGGCACAAAAATAGCGATGAACCACCAACCAACCGCAGGTGGAAACCAGCCAATAGCTTCGGGTAAATGAATATCTCGAATCGGTAAATCTTGAATGGGCGGCATGGTAAAAGGTTAAATTTTCAAACAAGCCAACGGATCAGCTTGCGTATTGACGGGAATAAAAATCATATTGCGTTGTTTGGCTAAGTCTTGCAAATGCGTTTGTTTCGCTAAAAAGTGTTGTTGATAATCGAGTGATTTTTTTACATTTGCATCAAAAATCACATCCTGATCATTTTGCGTAAAACGATATTGCCCTGCGTTTGGCAAAGTCGCTTCTAATTCGTCATAAATAAACATTAAAACGACATCGCAATGTTTGGCAAGTTTGGCTAAAAGTGTTTCTGCTTCGGCAGTTAAACCACGAAAATCACTGATGATATAAACCAAACTACTTGGACGAACGTGGTGCAATAAACGATTCAATACGGGTTCTAAGTCATTATAAAGAAAATCCCCCCCGCCCCCCTTTTCAAGGGGGGAGAAAAAAGCCCCCTTTTTGAAGGGGGTTGGGGGATGTGTTTTAATTATTAACGCATTGAGAAAATGCAAAACCGCTTGTTTACCATTTTGGGGTTTTAATTCATGGCAATTTTCGTCAAAAAATAATTGTCCACCAATTCGATCACCGTGATGATGTGCTGTCCACGCGAGCAATGCCGCAATTTTTGCCGCCAATACCGATTTGAAAACGCCGCGTGTTGCAAATTGCATCGTAGTTCGACAATCTACCGAAATAAAAACAGGGCGTTCGCGTTCTTCCCGAAAAATTTTGGTGTGCGTTTTTCCTGTTCTAGCCGTTACACGCCAATCAATGCTGCGAATATCGTCGCCCGCTTGATATAAACGTGCTTCATCAAATTCCATTCCTCGTCCTTTGAAACGTGAAATATAACCGCCACTTTGTTTGGCACGAATTGCACGTTTGTGAAACGTTAAACCTGCCGCTGGACGCGCTAAATCAACAAGCATTTTTAGTGAAACAGTGGTGTATTCAGAATGTACAAAAGGTGCGGGCATAAGTTTCATTTATTGACGAAAAAAAACGGTGTACTATTTACGCTCATTCAAAAAAATTAGAAACATCTTAGAGGAGAGCATCATGGGTACTATTATTGAAATATCAGTTTTCATGCTAATTGCAGCATCAATCGCATTTGCGCCATTGGCTTATTTTATCTACAACTACACCAAAAAAGACGGTAATCCATTTGGTGATTTTGAACATCCCGAAGCGCATGGTCATTCCATCATTGATGATTTGGCAGAAAAAGCGAAAGAAAAACTCGCACATTAAGCTAAAAACACGGCACGATAAAAAGTTGTTTTTCGTGCCGTTTTCAGTTTTATGGAACAGGAACTCGCGCAATCAATTCTTTAATCACATCGTCTGTCGTCATACCTTCGGCTTCTGCTTCATAAGATAAAATCAACCGATGACGCAACACATCAAATGCCATTTCTTGAATATCTTCTGGCACAACATAATCACGTTCTGAAAGCCACGCTTTTGCTCTCGCACAACGATCTAAAGCAATACTTGCACGCGGACTTGCGCCGTATTGCAACCAATTTGCTAAATCATCGCCATAAACTTCGGGCTTTCGGGTCGCCAAAATAATTTGCAACAAATAATCTTCCAGCGGTTCAGCCAAATATAAATCTAACACGGCATTTCGCGCTTCAAATAACGTCGCTTGTGTAAGTGGTGTAAAAGCTTTTTTCACACTTTTTTGACCAATTTGCCGTGCTTCCGCTCGCACCAAACGCAAAATTGCTTTTTCATGTTCGGCATTCGGATAATCGACTTTCACTTGCAATAAAAAACGATCTAATTGCGCTTCGGGCAACGGATAAGTACCTTCTTGTTCAATTGGGTTTTGCGTTGCCATTACCATAAATAACGCGGGTAATTTATACGTCGCTTGCCCCACGGTGATTTGTCGCTCTGCCATTGCTTCAAGCAATGCTGCTTGGACTTTTGCTGGTGAACGATTGATTTCATCTGCCAAAATCAAATTGTGAAACAAAGGTCCTTTCTGAAACTCGAACGTGCCTTGTTGTGGTCGATAAATTTCCGTTCCTGTTAAATCCGCTGGCAACAAATCTGGCGTGAATTGAACACGATGAAAATCACCTTCAATACCATGACTTAACACGTTAATTGCCCGTGTTTTCGCCAAACCTGGTGCGCCTTCAACAAGAATATGTCCATCAGCTAATAAGCCAATTAACATTCGTTCAACCAACACATTTTGCCCAATAATTTCTTCGGAAATGTGATTTTTTAAAGCGATTAACGCGTTTTGAATCTCTGACATAAAAACTTAAACCGTTGCGTGTTTGCGTTTGTAAAAAATAGACGAAAGAACTGACAAGCCAATGAACGTTGCACCAACTAAACCTGTCACGACTTCAGGAATTTCGTGTTTCATGCTAACCAACATAATGCCCGCCAACGCGCCAATCGCATAATGTGCGCCGTGTTCTAAAAACACATATTCATCGAGTGTCCCTTTACGCACTAAATATACCGTTAAACTCCGCACGAACATTGCGCCAATCGTTAAACCTAACATAATGATGACCACATCTTGGGTAATCGCAAACGCACCAATTACGCCGTCGAATGAAAATGAAGCGTCTAAAATTTCCAAATATACAAAACTCATCATGCTACCGCGTTTAATCGCTTCTGATACTTCTTCGCCTTCTTCTTCGTTTTCAAATAACGCTGACATACTATCAACAATAACAAATAAAACAACGCCTGAAACCCCCGCTACTAAAGCAGTTAAACGGTCATCAGGATTTACAAAACTTTGCATTCCTAACAAAACTGACAACGATAAAATAATGGCGATAGATTCTAGTTTTCCAAAGCTTGCAAATTTACGTTCTAAATAACCTAACCAATGAATTTCACGTTTTTCATCAAATAAAAATCCGAAAAACACCATCAACAAAAACATACCGCCAAACGAAGCAATTTGAACGTGTGCGCTTGTTAAATGTTCGGCATATTTTGCCGAATCGTGTAACGCCATATCCGCAACCGCTATAAAATCAATGCCTGTCGCGAATTGAACAATGGCAATCGGGAAAACCAAACGCATTCCAAAAACCGCAACTAAAATACCCCATGTTAAGAAATACTGTTGCCATTTCTCGTCCATGCGTTTCAAAATCGACGCATTAACCACCGCGTTGTCAAATGACAAACTGACTTCGAGTACACCCAGAATTAACGCGATTGATGCAGCAGTCATCCCAGCATTCATACCACCTGACGAAAATCCCCAATAAAACGCGCCACTCAAACACAATATAGCGATAATAAAAGATGCTCTAAAATGTTGCATAAAAATTCCTAAAGTTAGTTTTGAATCGCGCCACTATAAGTCGATTTAGGTTTAAATCAATAGTACAACCGTTTAAAAATGCTAAAATTGAGCTTTGGAAACCTCTATTTTTACAATTTGATTTTTAAACAATTAGAAAATGAAGTCTTGAATGATTTAACAATTTGAGTGGAGAATTCGCAAACTCCCGAAGTATGTAAAAACTGAGTTAATTTTTATCACTATTTTTGAGTAATCTATGACCAATTATCACTATCCTGAAGAATTTTATCATCACGCCGATTCGCTCATTCATGCAGGAAAAATTATTGACGCTAAAGGTTGGTGTCCTGCTACAAGTGGTAATGTTTCAGCGCGTTTATCTGACGGTACTATTGCCATTACGGTTTCAGGCAAACATAAAGGTGACTTGCAACCCAGTGACATTATGCTTATCGACGCGCTCGGAAATCCGCTCGATGGAAAAGTACCGTCGGCTGAAACTCTATTACACGTTCAACTTTATCAACGCTTTCCTGATGTGAATTCTGTGCTGCATCCACATTCATTGAATAGCACCGTAATTTCAATGAGTGAAAAGAAAAAAGTGGTGTTAAAAAATTATGAATTACTCAAAGCATTTAGCGGCATTAGTACGCATGAAAGCCGAATCACTGTGCCGATTTTTGCTAACAGTCAAAATATTGCACGATTAGCAGAACAAGTTGAAAATTACATGGACGCAAATGATGAAATTCACGCTTATTTGTTGGCTGGTCATGGATTGTACACTTGGGGCGGCTCAGTAATTGAAACTTTACGTCACTTAGAAGCCCTAGATTTTCTATTTGCTTGTGAATTACAACGGAGTTAAAAACGCATGAGTGTATTAACGATTTATTCTGAAAAAACGCCAACTCAAGGCGAACGTTTTAGCAAATTCGATGATATTGAAACAAAATTAAAAGCCATCGGTGTACAGTTTGAACGCTGGACAGCGTCACAAATTTTAAATAACGATGCAAGCAACGACGATGTTCTTAATGCGTATGCCGATTCAATCGACCGCCTAAAAAATCAATACGGCTTTCAAACCGCAGATGTCATCAAACTCGATTCAACACATCCTGACAAAGTGGCGATGCGTGAAAAATTTTTAAATGAACACACGCACAGTGAATTTGAAGTACGTTTTTTTGTTCAAGGCTGTGGCTTATTTTATTTGCACGTTGGTGAAGAGATTTTTAGTGTTTTATGTGAAAAAGGCGATTTAATTAGTGTCCCTGCAAATGTCACACATTGGTTTGATATGGGCGAAAATCCGCATTTAGCGTGTATTCGATTATTTACAAATCCTGACGGTTGGGTGGCAAATTTCACTGGCAACGACATTTCAAAATTGTTTCCCACATTGGATAAATTACAAGGAGAATTGACGGCATGATTAAAGCGATTATTACTGATATTGAAGGTACAACGTCGTCATTATCATTCGTAAAAGATAGCCTATTTCCTTATGCCCGCGCTCACATTGGCGAATTTTTGCGCGAAAATGCCACGAATGAAACGGTGCAGAAACTACTCGCTGACGTAAATGCCGAAGTCGGTTCAGAATTGGATTTAGAACAAGCCATCACGCAGTTAATTCAATGGATTGATGATGATAAAAAAATCACACCACTAAAATCATTACAGGGATTGATTTGGGAATCAGGTTATCAGCGGGGCGAACTTACAGGGCATTTATACGCAGACGCAATTCGTAATTTACAAATGTGGAAAGCCGAAGGTTTTGATTTATATGTTTATTCTTCTGGTTCAGTGTACGCGCAAAAATTATTATTTTCTCACACCGAAGTCGGTGATTTAACGCCTTTATTTTCGGGTTATTTCGACACGCATATCGGTGGAAAACAAGATAGCAGTTCGTATGAAAACATCGTCGCGCATATCGGTTTGCCAGCCGAGCAATTATTATTTTTATCCGATATTGAAGCTGAATTAAATGCCGCCCAAACCGCAGGATTACAAACGATTTGGCTAATGCGTGACGACGCACCGCAATCGGAAGCGTCACATTGGCAAGTGTGTGATTTTGATGCGATTGAGTTGGAGCGATTTGGGTATGAATAAAAAATTATCGCTGCAAGAACAGCTGCTCAAATCAGGTTTAGTTAGTAGCGCGAAAGCCAAAACCATCAAAACTGAAAAACATAAACAGCAACAAGCACAGCGTCATCACAACGTCGAAATTGTTGACGAAGCGAAATTATTAGCACAAAAAACTCAAGCGGAAAAAGTTGAGCGTGACAGACTGTTAAATTTACAACAACAAGAACAAGCAAAACAAAAAGAAATTTACGCGCAAATTAAACAAATGATTGAGCAAAATCAGGTGCCAATTGACACACGAAATGCTGAAATTGCTTACCATTTTACCGACGCGCCAAAAGTAAAAACACTTTATGTGACCGAAATATTGCGTGACCAATTAGCTAAAGGAAAATTGGCGATTGTGAAAGCAGAATCAGGTTACGCAATCGTTAGCAGTGAAATCGCGCAAAAAATTAAAGAGCGTGATGATAAACGAGTTTTGGCGTGGAATGAACCAAAATCAGATGTTGAAGTCGCCGACGATCCTTACGCTGCATTTGAAATCCCAGATGATTTGATGTGGTAAAAACTATCCCATTTTTTAACTTTTTTAAATTTATACATGAATAAAAAAATCTCTCGCGCTCTTGTGAGCGTATCTGACAAAACGGGTGTTGTTGATTTTTGCCGCTCACTAAATCAACTCGGTATCGAAATTTTATCAACGGGCGGCACGTTTAAAACCTTAACCGAAAACAATATCACGGCAATTGAAGTAGCGGATTACACGGGTTTTCCTGAAATGATGGACGGACGTGTAAAAACGCTACATCCAAAAATTCACGGAGGCATTTTGGCGCGTCGCGGCATTGACGATGCTGTTATGGCAGCAAATGATATTCGTGCGATTGACATGGTGGTGGTGAATTTATATCCGTTTGAAGCGACGATTGCGAAACCCGATTGTGATTTTGAAACCGCCATTGAAAACATCGACATCGGTGGTCCAACAATGATTCGTGCAGCAGCAAAAAATCATGCTGACGTGGCGATTATTGTAAATCCAAGCGATTACTCCGAAATTTTGAAAGAGTTAAATAATGCAAATGTTGCGTTATCAGGCGCGACCCGTTTTAATTTGGCATTAAAAAGTTTTGAACACACCGCACGTTACGACACCGCAATTGCAACCTATTTGAGCAAAATAAATAACGCGCAATTCCCAGAAACATTAAATCTACAATTTTACCAACAACAAACGTTGCGTTACGGCGAAAACCCACATCAAAATGCCGCGTTTTATGTTGAGAAAAATCCTGCTATCGGCACGATTGCCATCGCAACACAATTGCAAGGAAAAGAACTTTCTTATAACAACATTGCCGATGCGGATGCCGCATTAGAATGTGTTAAATCGTTTTCTGAAAAACCAACTTGCGTCATCGTAAAACACGCAAATCCTTGTGGTGTCGCGCAATCTGATAATCTTTTAACCGCTTATGATTTAGCTTACAAAACTGATTCAACATCAGCATTTGGTGGAATTATTGCGTTTAATCGAGAACTTGACGAACAAACAGCAAGTGAAATTGTGGCGCGACAATTTGTTGAAGTGATTATTGCCCCAAGCGTAAGTGAAGCGGCGCAAACAATTTTAGCCACAAAACAAAATGTGCGTGTATTAGCGACGGGCGATTGGACAATTCAAACAAATACAAGCACCGAATTTGATTACAAACGAGTGGCGGGTGGTTTATTAGTTCAAGACCGTGACACGGGAATTGTATTCCCTAGCGACATGAAAGTTGTGACAAAACGCACACCGACAGAACAAGAATGGGCAGATTTATTATTTGCGTGGAAAATCGCCAAATTTGTGAAGTCAAACGCGATTGTTTATTGTAAAAATGGACAGTTAATTGGCGTTGGCGCGGGACAAATGAGCCGAATTTATTCTGCAAAAATTGCGGGCATTAAAGCAAATGATGCGGGTTTGGAAGTACCTGGTTCAGCAATGGCCTCGGATGCGTTTTTCCCTTTCCGTGACGGAATTGATGCCGCAGCGGAAGCAGGAATTACAGCGGTAATTCATCCTGGCGGTTCAATGCGCGATCAAGAAGTGATTGACGCAGCAAATGAATACAACATGGCGATGTTATTCACTGGAATGCGTCATTTCCGTCACTAATTTTTGGGATAAAAATCATGAAAGTTTTAATTATTGGAAGTGGCGGACGTGAACACGCTTTGGCTTGGAAAGTGAAGCAATCGCCGAAAGTCAGTAGTGTTTTTGTTGCGCCTGGAAATGCAGGAACAGCTTTGGAATCTGGCATTGAAAACATCGAAATTGCGGTTGAAAAATTGGATGAATTGTTAGCATTCGCTCAAAAAAATGCGATTGAATTAACCATCGTTGGCCCTGAGGTACCTTTGACGTTAGGCATTGTCGATAAATTTCAAACAGCAGGTTTAGCGTGTTTTGGCGCATCAGCGTACACATCACAATTGGAAGGCTCGAAAACATTTTGCAAAGATTTTATGATGCGTTACGGCATACCGACAGCGACTTATGAAAGTTTCACCGATGCGACAAAAGCGATTGCTTATATTGAAAAACACGGCGCACCAATTGTGGTTAAAGCCGATGGTTTGGCAGCTGGAAAAGGCGTAATTGTCGCGCAAACTAATGAAGAAGCAATTGCCGCTGTGAACGATATGTTGGCTGGTAATGCTTTTGGTGAAGCGGGTCATCGCGTCGTTATCGAAGAGTTTTTGGCAGGTGAAGAAGCAAGTTTTATTGTCATTGCGGACGGAAAAACAGCTTTGCCAATGGCAACATCGCAAGATCACAAAGCGTTGCAAAATGGTGATAAAGGCGTGAATACAGGCGGCATGGGGGCATATTCGCCTGCACCAATTGTTACCGATGAAATTCATGCAAAAGTAATGCGTGATGTCATCAATCCAACGCTTGCAGGCATGGCTTCTGAGGGTCATCCGTATTCGGGTTTTTTATATGCGGGCTTGATGATTTCGCCGAATGGGGATATTAAAGTTTTGGAATATAACTGCCGTTTTGGCGATCCAGAAACGCAACCAATTATGATGCGTTTGAAAAGTGATTTAGTTGAATTGTGCCAAGCGGCTTTGGCGGGTGAATTGAATAAAACAACGACCGAATGGGATGAGCGTCCCGCATTAGGAGTCGTTTTAGCCGCAAGTGGTTATCCTGATAGTTATGCAAAAGGACAAATTATTTCGGGTTTGCCCACAGATGAAAATGGCGATTCAAAAGTCTTTCATGCGGGAACAGCGCAGGTTGCTGATGATGTTGTGACGAATGGCGGACGTGTTTTGTGTGCGTGTGCGTTGGGTGATTCAATTTTAGATGCTCAAACAAACGCTTATGAATTAGCGAAAAAAATCAGTTGGAATGGTATTTATTACCGCACAGATATTGGATTTAAAGCGATTCGCTGAATTTTTTAGTCGCTCAAAATCACCTATTTTTAATCGGTTGTTAAGCTGCGTTTATTTTTTCCCAACGCGGCTTTCAAAGCAAAATCAAAAGCAATCCCCCTCGCTATCGCTCTCCCCCAGCCTTTCAGGCTGCCCCCTTTAAAAAGGGGGTTAAAGATTAAAAAGCAACCGTTTTGGCTTTTTAATGGTTTTCCCCCTTTTTGAAGGGGGAGCGCGATAGCGCAGGGGGATTTGCTTGTGAGCGGTACCACTTGAACACGATTCATGACAGCATTTGCTGCATCATTACTGACGATTACAGCAGGGCGTTTTTTACGAATTTCAGCACCTAAAGCGGGTTCAAAATCTACCCACCAGATTTCACCGCGTTTCATCGGCAACATCTCCAATTAGCCCATTACACCATTCCAACGCCTCGCGTTCACGCTCCGTATCTGTTGCCATTGTGCGATAAGCATCGGTTAAATTATCTTTTGTCACATAAGGACGCGCTAAATTTTCAAGAAATTGACTGATTTTTTCACGTCCAATCATACTCATTAGTCCGTCATAAACTGATTCGTCTAAAGTAATCGTCATCGTTTTTTGCATTTTCTAACTCCACAATATCAATTGGCTGTGACTCAAATCCTACCACAAAAAAGCCCCGCGCCTTTTTCACAAGGGGCGGAGCTTTCGCGTTTTAAAATCACATTAAGCGGGTTTTAAATCGAATCAATCACACGTCAATTTGTCGTAAGCGGCATGGCTTCCAATCCAAAACCATTGCACACCTTCTGGAATCGGAACACCCAATGCACGATAATTCAAACTGACCCGAACACTCCGAAACTTGCCATTTTTAATGAATTTAAATTGCAATGACGGATGCTGTGGATTTTGTTTTAGCAATTCGTAACTGTTGCGTGCTTGTTTTTGAATGTTGGTAGGCAACTGATCGAAACACACCCAAAATTTAGACGACGCAAAGTGCTTCATAATTCCGTGACCGTACCGCTGTAGTATTCAGCAAGGGCTTCGTCAGCCAACGCATCTAATTTTCCCGCTGCCACATCACGCTCAATTTGTTTATCCCAAATGCTGCCATAAAACTCAGAAAACCAACGCTGTAATTCTGCTAAATCAGGTTCGGGTAATTGTTGAATCGCGTTTTCAATGGTTTGAACAGAAATCATAAATCCTCACAAAAATAAATTAAATTTCAACCCAAATTTTACCACAAAAAAGCCCCGCGCCTTTTTCACAAGGGGCGTGGCTTTCCGTGTTTTACGCGCCTATTTGATGTAATTCTTCTATTGATGATATGGGCTTTGGCAATTCCATATTGCCGCGTTTATATATTTCAATCCATTCATCCACAATTTTGCATAACTGTTTAAAAACTTTTGCCTGATTGTCACCATGACAGCAGTGTTCAACCAACCCCAACGCCGACCCTAAATAACAACCATCTTCCTCAGACCATTCCACCACTTTTAAATATCTGTCGCTGTCTTTCATTTCCTGCTTCGCCGATAGTGGTTGAATTAGTTTAAATTTTACCGTCAATTAGCAAATTCAGACATAACGGTAGGTTTTCTAATTTAAGATATTGGCTGAAATTCCCAAGCCAGCGTTTAACTTTCTAATCATGTTAATGCTTAATTGCCGCGTGCCATTTAACACTTCGGTTACTTTTGAAGCCGAACCCAAATAAGGCGTTAAATCCTTTTGTTTCAAGCCTTGTTGTTCCATTCGGAACTTAATCGCTTCAATTGGATCTGGCGGATCAATGGGGAAATTTTTTACTTCATAACTTTCAATCAGCAACGCTAACAGTTCAATTTCGTCCGCTTCATCACTGCCATCCATCGGATTTTCATCCATCAACATCAAAAGCCGCTGCAATGCCCGTTCATGTTGGTCTTGCGTTTTAATAACCTGCATTTTAAAAACTCCTTTTGTCATAGTCGGCGTGCGTGCCAACCCATTCAACCACTACAATGCCACCTTGATAACGCACTTTAACAACGAGCCGATAATGATTGCCTTTGATGTTAAAAATGACGCGATTATCAGGTAAAAAATCGGCACTGGAATAACGATTTTTAATATCCTGCGGCACACGCCAATCAGCATTTGAAACCTCATCGAACCACACGTCTAGCGCGGCTTTAACGTTTGTGTGTTTTTTGCTGAAGCTAATTAGCTTATCGCGTCCCAAGACTTTCAAAATTATCTCCCTTTAAATCACCAGCCCAAATTTTACCACAAAAAAGCCCCGCGCCTTTTTCACAAGGGGCGGGGCTTTCGCGCGTTTTACTCATAATTCTGAAACATAAATATCTTCGTATTGCGTAATCAACACGCCTACCAATTCCATCAATGACGCTAACGGGTGCTTTTCATTTTCGCCAACTATATCAATCAAACTATCCAATAACGAAACCGCTTTTTTATAGTCGCGTTCGTTATGTAAAACATGAATAAACTTTGAAAAATCATTCCAAACAGGCGTTAGTTGTTCAAGATAAACCGCAGACATAAATCACTCCTTCAAAAACAACTCAACCACTACCCGCCTGTGCCGATAGTGGTTGAATGGGGCTTTTTGTTTTACCAAACTTTTGCCGCAAAACTCCTATCATTTCGCAATTCTAAATGCTCGCCATTTTGACCAATCACATACAGTCCTTTACGAATCGCATACGTTGCCACATTGTCAGGAATTACCATGCCTGCGACAGCCCCTAAAATTCGACAATCTTTATAGCGTGGTAAAAGACGTTTCACTTTTTCTAATCGCTCAAGCTGTTCGTTCACGTCATCGATGCTTAAATTACTTTTACATTCAATCACCACGACATCCTCATTATTCACGACGAGCAAATCAATTTCCAAGGCTTCACCGTCACGTTTTGCGGTGACATTCTGCTGAACTTCGTGAATATCAATTCCTCGTTCCCTAAATAATCGCACTGCCGATGGACGCACGGCTTCTTCGACAAACTCGCCTAAACGGTTTGTTAAACGCCCAACACTTTTGCTTACTTCTCTGATTTCTCGAGAAGTTTCTTTTTGTAACGCTTGCAGCTCTTTTTGACCCGCTTGTAGCTCTTTTTGACCCGCTTGCAGCTCTTTAATAATTCGGTCCGTTTCTATTCGCGCTTCTTTTTGCGCTTCTTTAAATTCTTTATGTGATTCCGAAACTTCACGCAAAATATCCCAAATTTCATCTGCCACAGCACTCATTTTTACTCGCTCCAAAATTAAAAAGTTACTGAAATTCTACCATTCAAAAACAACTCAACCACTACCCGC